>NZ_JAMYVB010000009.1:0-235733 GCF_040323635.1 Mesorhizobium sp. M0037
CCTTACGTCAAGCCCTCCGAGACGTGTTTTTTTGCGCGTGTGCCGGCCGCCGCGTTGGCCGTCAAGGGGGTGTCTCTTTTCATCTGCGCCAATTTCCTCGTGCCGCCGGCGCCGGTCGAGGCCGCCCCCGCCAGGGCTGTGCCTTATTATGAGCGTGCCGCGGCGACAGGGCTTGCCGACGCCCAGTATGCGATGGCGCAGGTCTATGCCAATGGCGTCGGCGGCAAGACCCGCGACGATGGAAAGGCCCGCAGCTTGCTGGCACAGGCTGCCAGGCAGAACTACGACACCGCTCAGATCGATCTTGCCGCCTGGATGATCGAGGGCCGGGGCGGTGTTCGCGACCTGAAATCCGGCTTCAACTGGATGAAGCAGGCAGCTGAAGGCGGCAATGTCGCTGCCCAGAACCGGTTGGCAAAGCTCTATATGGGCGGCATCGGCACCGACCCCGACCTGATCCTGGCTGGGGCCTGGTATGTGGTCGCCCGCCGCGCCGGCCTTATCGATCCGGAGATGGACGATTTCCTGCAAGGGCTGACCGACGACCAGACAAAGCAAGCCTTGCAGAAGGCCAACCGCCTGCCCTGACACGCAACGTCACTGTGTATGATCCAGCACGACCTTGCCGAAGGGAGAGCCGTGTTCGAGATGGCGAAGGGCCTGTGCTGCCTCTGCCCAGGGGAAGACCCGGTCGATCACCGGCCGCAGCCGATGGACGGCGAGCGCCCGGTTCATCGCTTCGAAGGACTCGCGCGAGCCGACCGGTATGCCGCGTGCTTTCACCTGGCGGCGGAAGATGTCGAGCGGATTGATCACCCCTTCGCTGCCGCCGAGATAGCCGATGACGTTGATCTGGGCGCCGCGCGCCGACGCCTTGAGCGACTGCGCGAAACTTTGGGGACCACCGACTTCGATGATGTGGTCCGCGCCACGGCCATCGGTCAGCGCCAGCACGGCCGACGACCAGTCCGGATTGTCGCGGTAGTTGATGCCGTGATGCGCGCCGAGCTCTTTGGCCCGGACAAGTTTCTCATCGCTACTCGACGTAACGACGACCCGCGCGCCGGCCGCCTTCGCGAACTGCATGGCAAACAGCGATACGCCGCCCGTGCCGAGGCTGAGCACGGTCTCGCCCGGCTTGAGGTTGCCTTCCGTAAACAAGGCATGCCAAGCGGTGACGGCGGCGCAAGGCAATGTCGCCGCCTCTACGTCGCTGAGATGCGCCGGCGCGATGACAGCCGCCTGTTCGTCCAGCCGGGCGAATTCGCTCAGCAAACCGTCGATCGGGCCGCCGCGCTGGTAGGAAGGTTCGGCCATGGCGAAGCTGCCGCCGACCCATCGCTGCCAGAACGTGCCGCAGACCCGGTCGCCAACCTTGAAGCGGCTGACCTCGGGGCCAAGCCCGACGACCTCGCCGACGCCGTCGGAAAGCGGCACCAGCGGCAAGGGGAATGTCGTGTGATAGCTGCCGCGCGCGATCTCGACATCGCGATAGTTGAGCGCCGTCGCCTTGACGCGGACGATCATCTCCTGACGGCCGGGCTCCGGCATTGGTCGTTCGACAATCTTGAGATTGTCGATGCCGCCCGGCTTCTGCAGTTCGATTGCCTTCATTGTCGTCGTCCTTTCGTTTGAAAGGAAAATTGCTTGCCAGGCGATGGATTTCAAATTCATAATGTTTACAATGATTATGCTTACGAGACATGGTTCTAGCTATGCTTGAGGAATTGCGCACGCTCGCCCTGTTTGCCGAGGAGGGCTCGATCCAGAAGGTCGCCCGGCGCCTGCCGCTGACGCAGCCGGCTGTGACCCGGCAAATCCAGCGGCTGGAGGACATGCTTGGCACGACGCTGCTCGACCGCCGGCAAAAGCCGCCGCGACTGACGCCGACGGGGCTGGAAGTGCTGGCGCGCGGACGCGATATCATCGCTTCCGTAGAAGCGCTGAAATCCTTCGCCGGAAAGACCGAGCCGGAAGGACTGTTCCGCCTGGGTCTCGCCCATGGCCTCTCGGACCGCGATATCGCCGGGGCCATCGGCAACGCCGCGGCGGCGTTCCCGAAAGTGTCGCTACGGCTCAAGACCGGCTGGAGCGCCGAACTGATCGATCAATTCGAACGCGGCGAGCTCGATGTGACGATTGTTCTGCGATCGTCGGATAAGCCAGGCCCGGAAGCGCTTGGCACTGAACGTCTTGGCGTCATAGCTGCGTCCACCGTCCCCGATCCGGAAGACGGTGGCCGGACACCCATGCCGTGGGTGCTTAGTCCGGCCCCTTGCGACGCGCGCCAGAAACTCATGTCGGTTCTGGTCGGCGGAAGGCGTTGTTTCGAGATCGCGGCGGAGATACAGGATCCGGCCTTGCAGATGGAATGGGTCCGTCGGGGGCACGGCCTTGGGCTTGTGCCGTTGCGTCTTGCAAGGCGCGGACTTCCCGACCGCCTCATGCTGGTCAACACGGAAGATGTCGACCTTTCCTTGCAGGTCGCCGCACTTCGTTCGCCTCATCTCAACCGGCTGACTGAGGCTGCGGATGCCATAGTCGAGGCCGTCGGCAAAGTCATTGCAGCCCAGGTTTGAGGCTACCGGCCCTTGTCGGGCGATCTGGCATCCCTTGCCTCTCCTGCCGATTTGTGGTCTTGGGGGCCCGAAATCGCTTGTCCAGCGACCATCCCCATACCAACGGCCAAGCCGTTGGTAGCATCCCGGATCAATCTCATCATGGCCAAGATCAATGGCAACGAAATCCGTCCCGGCTATGTCATCGAGCACGATGGCGGCCTTTGGGTGGCGGTCAGGACCAACACCGTCAAGCCCGGCAAGGGCGGTGCCTACAACCAGGTCGAACTGAAGAACCTGATCAACGGCACCAAGCTCAACGAGCGCTTCCGCTCGGCCGAGACCGTCGAGCAGATCCGGCTCGACCTGAAGGATTTTTCCTTCCTCTACGCCCAGGACGACGCACTGGTGTTCATGGACACGCAGAGCTACGAGCAGCTCGAGCTGGCGAAGGATTTCGTCGGCGACCGCGCCGCCTTCCTGCAGGACGGCATGATGGTGACGGTCCAGCTCTATGAGGACAGGCCGATCGGCATTTCGCTGCCCGACCAGGTGACGCTGACTATCACCGAGGCCGACCCGGTGGTGAAGGGCCAGACGGCCGCGTCCTCGTACAAGCCGGCGGTCCTGGAAAACGGCATCCGCGTGCTGGTGCCGCCATTCATCGGCGCCGGCGAACGCATCGTCGTCGACACCAACGAACTCACCTACATGCGCCGCGCAGACTGACACGTAGGCAGGAACAGATACGATGGCACGCTCCGCACTTCTCAATGTCATGGTCCAGGCCGCCATGAAGGCCGGCCGCTCGCTGTCGCGCGACTTCGGCGAGGTGCAGAACCTGCAGGTGTCGATGAAGGGACCGGGCGACTATGTCAGCCAAGCCGACCGCAAGGCCGAGGACATCCTGTTTGCCGAACTGTCGAAGGCACGGCCGGGCTATGCCTTCCTGATGGAAGAGCGCGGCATGATCGCAGGGGACGACGACCAGCACCGTTGGATCGTCGACCCGCTCGACGGCACCACCAATTTCCTGCACGGCATTCCGATCTTTTCCATCTCGATCGCGCTGGAGCGACAGGGCCAGTTGGTCGCCGCCGTCATCTACAATCCGGCAATGGATGAGCTCTACACCGCCGAGCGCGGCGGCGGCGCCTTCATGAACGATCGCCGGCTGCGCGTTGCCGGCCGCAGCAAGCTCACCGACTGCGTCATCGGCTGCGGCGTGCCGCATCTCGGCCGCGGCCAGCACGGCAATTTCCTCGTCGAGTTGCGCAATGTGATGGCCGAGGTCTCGGGCGTGCGCCGCCTGGGTTCCGCGGCGCTCGATCTCGCTTATGTCGCGGCCGGCCGCATGGACGGCTTTTGGGAAACCGGCCTGTCGGCCTGGGACATTGCCGCCGGCCTGCTGCTGATCCGCGAGGCCGGTGGCTTCGTCTCCGACATGGATGGAGGCCAGGATATGCTCGAGGCGGGTTCGCTCGTCGCCGGCAACGAGGTCATCCAGCGCGCGCTGCTCAAGGCGGTGAAGAAGCCGCTTTCGGCGCGCTGATCACTTGGCATGCCGGCGCGGCGTGCTGAAGCGCCGCGGTCGCAAAACCGCAATCAAAGCTTGAAATACTGCCCGGCGGCCGCCCAGATAAGGGTGACGCAGGATTTTTTATGACGAGCATACCTTCACTATCCTCGCGAGAAGCGCAGCCAGACCAGCCAGTTGAAATCCCTTATGTCGGGCGTTGGCACTACTCGCGTGCGGAGATGATCGCCGATGGCATCGTCCATGCGGTCGGCATCGTGCTGGCGATAGCAGCCGGCTCGGCCTTGCTGGCACTGGCCGCCTTCCATGCCGGTCCCGGCGAATACATCGCCGCCGCCTTCTTTGTGGTGTCGCTGCTGACTGTGCTGTCGATTTCGCTGACCTACAATCTGTGGCCGGTGACGTCGCCGGCGAAGTGGATCTTGCGGCGCTTCGATCATGCGGCGATCTACCTCCTGATCGCCGCGACCTACACGCCCTTTCTGGCCCAGCTCGACGGCTCGCCGCTGGCGCTGCCGATGATTGTCCTTGTCTGGACCGCTGCTTTGACCGGCATTGCCATGAAAGTGTTCCTGCCCGGCCGCTTCGACCGTCTGGCCATTGTCTTCTATCTCGCCATCGGCTGGAGCGGCGTCGTCCTGGTCAAGCCGCTGGTGGCGACGTTGCCGACGACTTCGATCGCGCTGATTGTCGCCGGCGGCATCGTGTACTCCTGCGGCGTCATCTTCTTCGCCTGGAAACGCCTGCGCTTTCACAATGCCCTCTGGCACGGCTTTGTCGTCACCGGCGCCGGGCTGCATCTTGCCGCCATGGTCGACTGCCTGGTCGTCAACCGCCTCTGAACGGCGTGGTGCGGCCCGACAGTCGGGCAATATTGCCAAGCGCCATTCAATTTGGTCACAATTCCGTTTAGAGTCGCGAATTACGTGATCGGCGGCAATGGAGCGGTTCCAGGGAAGTATGAGCGGCTTCCCGTTCGGAATTGCGTCAAGGCAAATAGAGCATCGGAAACGGGGCACGAATGGCTTTTCTCAGATCCTTCGGCGTGGGCAGGCGTTCTGATGTCCTGATGTACGATCCGCACAAACTGTCGAGCCCGCAGGTCTTCCTCCTGACCATGGTCATCTTCCTGGTCATCGTCGCCTTCATCGCCGCCATCCTCACCCGCCAGATCTCGACCGCTTTCGGGAGCAATCCCGGCCTCAATGGCCTCATCGTCGGCGTCCTTGTGGTCGGCATCCTGCTTGCCTTCGCCCAGGTCGGACGACTGTTTCGCGAAGTGCGCTGGGTCAATTCCTTCCGCGCCGGTTCCGAAACCACCGAGCCGGTGCTGCTGGCGCCGATGAAGGCGATGATCGGCCGCTCCTCGACGGTCGCCTTCTCGACGTCTTCGATGCGCACCATGCTGGATTCGATCGCCACCCGCCTCGACGAAAGCCGCGACACCTCGCGCTATCTCGTCGGGTTGCTGGTGTTCCTCGGTCTGCTCGGCACCTTCTGGGGCCTGCTCAACACCATCGGCTCGATCCGCGAAACCATCGAATCGCTCGATCCCGGCACCGGCGACGCCGCCGCGGTGCTCGATTCGCTGAAGCAGGGGCTGTCGGCGCCGCTGGCCGGCATGGGTACGGCCTTTTCGTCCTCGCTGTTCGGCCTTTCCGGGTCGCTGGTGCTAGGCTTCCTCGACCTGCAGGCCGGCCGCGCGCAGACCCGCTTCTATACCGAGCTTGAAAACTGGCTGTCCTCGGTCACCGATCTCTCCTCCGACATCGCCGTCGCCGACCCGGCCAAGACTGAATCCTCCGACGAGATCCGGGTCCTGTCGGAACGGCTGCGCAGCATGCAGGAAAGCGGCGGCGGCTCCAATCCGCGCGTCGCCACCGCCATGGCCAATCTCGCCGACGGCATTTCCGGACTGGTCAAGAACATGCGCTCCGAGCAGCAGATCATGCGCGACTGGGTCGAGGCCCAATCGGACGAGCAGAAGGCGATGCGCAACACGCTGGAAAAGATCGCCGACGCGCTGAAGAAACCCGGGGTCCACTAGCATGGCTCTCGCCAGGGGCCGGCGCACCGATCGCCGGATCGACTATTGGCCGGGCTTCGTCGACGCGCTGTCGACGCTGCTGCTCGCCATCATGTTCCTGCTCACCGTTTTCGTGCTGGCGCAGTTCCTGCTCGGACGCGAACTCTCCGGCAAAGATACGGCGCTCACGCGCCTCAACTCGCAGATCAACGAACTGACGCAGTTGCTGGCGCTGGAGCGCTCGAGCGCGCAGGACAAGGACGATTCGCTGGCCAATCTGCAGGCGTCGCTGTCGGCCGCCGAAGCTGAGAAGAGCCGGCTCGAGCAGCTGCTGGCACAAGGTGCCGGCGCCGGCGACGCCGCCACCCAGCGCGCCGCGGAACTCGGCGGCGAACTCGACAGCCAGCGCCAGATCAGCCAGCAGGCGCTGAGCCAGGTCGAGATCCTGAACCAGCAGATCGCGGCACTGCGCAAGCAGATCGGCGCGCTCGAGGACGCCCTCAACGTGTCCGAAACGCGCGACCGCGATTCCAACACCAAGATCGCCGATCTCGGCCGTCGGCTCAACGTCGCGCTGGCGCAGCGCGTGCAGGAACTGAACCGGTACCGCTCCGACTTCTTCGGCCGCCTGCGCGAAATCCTCGCCGATCGCGAGAACATCCGCATCGTCGGCGACCGCTTCGTCTTCCAGTCGGAAGTTCTGTTCCCGACCGGCTCCGAAGTGATCAACGATGCCGGCAAGGTCGAGATGAAGAAGCTCGCCGACGCCATCATCGAGTTGCAAAAGGAAATCCCGCCCGAGATCAACTGGGTGCTGCGCGTCGACGGCCACACCGACAACAAGCCGCTGTCCGGCGCCGGCCGCTATCGCGACAATTGGGAATTGTCGACGGCGCGTTCGACCTCGGTGGTCAAGTTCCTGATCGAGAACGGCGTGCCCGCCAACCGGCTGGTTGCGGCCGGCTTCGGCGAATTCCAGCCGCTCGACCCCGCCGACACCGAAGACGCCCGCAACAAGAACCGACGCATTGAACTGAAACTCACCGAACGGTGATTTTCAGTCACGCGAAAATGTTTGCCAGCTCAACTCTAGGGCGAAACGCCAGGCCGGCAAGGCCTGAAAACATTATCTTTCTTTAATTACACTTCGCGTTTCCGGGCTCCTACTTTGACGCGCAGGGCCGAGAACCGCCGGCGATGCCTCCCATCGCGACGCGACGGAACCGGACGGCCCGCTTCCGGAAGGCGGAGCGAAAGCGCTTGCCCCTTCCATAGCAGGAGGAGACGCACATCATGCGCTCTTTGAAGACTCTCAGGACCGCAACCCTCACGACACTTCTGATCACTGTTCCACTCGCCGGCGCCTATGCCGCCGGACATCACAAGGGCGCCCTCGACGCCAGCGACCCGACCGACATGACCGGTCCGCGTGTGACCGGCCTGATCGAGCAGGTGCGGGGCGTCGAACAGGGCATCGCGGATGCGCGCGAAACCAAGGGCATCTCGACCTCGGAAGCGCAGTGGCTGCATCTGCGTGCGGCGCATATCGGCCAGGCCGCCGAACGGGTCGCCGCTTCGGACCATGGCCGGATCCCGGCCGCGCAATATCACGATCTGCTGCGCCGCCTCGACAATGTCGATCAGAGGCTGATGTCCGACACCGGCAGCGGCTTCATGATCGGTGATGGCTCCGACGGCGGGAATTATCCGAACGGCTGAGATCCGCTCTGATATCTCCAGGAATGAGGAAGGGACTGTCTGACGCCCCCGGATCTGGCTCCGAGGGCGTCTTTTTTGTCACCAGCCCAGCCACAGCGCAGCGAGGGCCAGCACCGCCGGCACGGTCTGAATATAGAGGATCTTCCGGCTGGCAGTCGCCGCGCCATAGAGGCCGGCGACGGCGATGCAAAGCAGGAAGAACACCTTGATCTGGAATCCCGCCGCGCCGAGATAGAGGCCCCAGATCAGCCCGGCGGCAAGGAAGCCGTTGTAGAGCCCCTGATTGGCGGCGAGCACCTTCGATGCGCTGGCGAAGTCCGGCTTGAGGTTGAACGCCCTGTGCCCGCGCGGTGTGTCCCACGCCACCATCTCCAGATAGACGATAAAGAGGTGGATCAGGGCCACCAGCCCGACCAGGATATTGCCGATCATCTTAGTCTCCCCTCCATGGCGGTGTTCCACCGTCAGCCAGCATTCCACGCACCAGCTCACCGGCGCAAGCTGCATAGCCACCTTTGAGGGTTGCCAATCCTGGCGCGTTGGTATCTTTTCCCGCGGTCCAAAACGCGGAACCTGTCATGTCTTTTCAGAAGCTCGATGATCTCGGCCACAAGCTCGAAGCGCTGGAACATGCGCTCGCTATCCTCGGCGCCGACGAGGCGACCCACATGGCCGTCGGCGGCGGCGAGAAGCGCGCCGAAGCCATGTCGTCCCTGGCCGGGATGCTGCATATCAGGGCAACGGCGCCGGAGATCGCCGACTGGCTCGCCGCCGCCGAACAGGAGGCGCTGAACGAGGAGCAGCAGGCGGCGGTCCGCGAACTGCGTCGCCAATACACCAACCTGACCTGCCTGCCGGTCGAATTCGTCGAGCGCCAGACGGTGGCGCGTATGCGCTCCGAGCAGCTCTGGCGCGACCTGCGCGGCAAGAATGACTGGGCCGGATTCCTGCCGGCGCTCGAAGGTGTCATCGCGCTGGTGCGCGAGGAAGCCGCCCTGCGCGCCGACGCGCTCGGCCTCGATCCCTACGACGCACTGATGGAGCAATACGATCCTGGCAACCGCGCCGCCGACTTCACGCCGGTCTTCACCGAGCTGAAGACATTCCTGAAGGGCTTCGTGCCGGAAGCGCTGGCCGTACAGGAAGCGCGACTGGCCAAGCGCCCGCTGAAGCCGCTCTCCGGCAGCTATGCGATCGACAAACAGCGCGAGCTTGGTCTCGCCATGATGGCTTCGGTCGGCTTCGACCTCACCCATGGTTCTCTGTCGGTATCGCACCATCCCTTCTGCGGCGGGGTGCCGAGCGACGTTCGCATCACCACCCGCTACAAAACGTCCGATTTCCTGTCGGCTTTGATGGGCGTGCTGCACGAGACCGGCCATGCGCTCTACGAGCAGAACCTACCGAAGGCCTGGGCGCACTGGCCGCTCGGCAAGGCGCGCGGCATGGCGGTGCATGAAAGCCAGAGCCTGTTCGTCGAAAAGCAGATCGGCCGCAACCCCGAATTCTGGCGCTGGGCGCTGCCGGTGGTGGAAAAGCATCTCGGCGAGGCCTGGTCGCTGGACGACATCCTGCCGCATGTGCACCGGGTCGAGCGCGGCCTGATCCGCGTCGACGCCGACGAGGTCACCTACCCGCTGCATGTCATCCTGCGCTACGAGTTGGAGCAGGAGCTGGTCTCGGGGCGGCTGCAGGCGGCCGACCTGCCCGAAGCCTGGGACGCCAAGATGCGGGAGTATCTTGGCCTTTCGACCATCGACAACCCAGCCGACGGACCGATGCAGGACGTGCATTGGCCGGGCGCCGCCTTCGGCTATTTCCCGTCCTATACGCTGGGCGCCATGATGGCGGCGCAGCAATGGGCTGCGCTGACGCGCGACCATCCTTCAGCCGACAGCGATCTCGCCAGGGGCAATTTCGCCGCCATCAATGACTGGCGCCGCGACAAGATCTGGTCGCAGGGATCGCGCTGGTCGACGCCCGAACTGCTTGAGCGCGCCACCGGCGAGAAACTGAATGCCGCGCATTTCACCGAGCATCTCCGCAAGCGGTATGGTCCCGCCTGATTGCGGGTTGCTACTCCGCGGCACCCCTGAAGGCGCTTGCTCCGGTTTCGAACTGCAGCTTGGCCAGCCTTGCATAGATTCCGCCCTTGGCGACCAGGCTCTGGTGCGTGCCTTCCTCGACGATGCGGCCGCCATCCATGACCAGGATGCGGTCGGCCTTCAGCACGGTCGCCAGCCGGTGGGCGATGACGATGGTGGTGCGGCCCTGCATCAGCCGTTCCAGCGCCGTCTGCACCAGCGTTTCGCTTTCGGCGTCGAGCGCCGACGTGGCCTCGTCGAGCAGCAGGATCGGCGCGTCGCGCAGGATGGCGCGGGCGATCGCCACGCGCTGGCGCTGGCCGCCGGACAAGGTGACGCCGCGCTCGCCGACCTGGCTGTCGTAGCCCTTGTCGAGCCTGAGGATGAACTCGTCGGCCAGCGCGTCCCTGGCGGCGGCCTCGATCTCGGCATTCGTCGCGCCCGGCCGGCCAAAGCCGATATTGTCGCGCGCGCTTGCCGCAAAGATGGTGACGTCCTGCGGCACGATCGCAATGCGCTCCCGCACTTCAGCCGGATCGGCTTCGCGCACGTCGACGCCGTCAATGGCGATGCGGCCGGTTTCTGGATCGTAGAAGCGCAGGATCAGCGAAAAGACGGTGCTCTTTCCGGCGCCCGACGGGCCGACGATCGCCACCGTCTCGCCGGGCTTGACCTGAAAACTCAAGCCGTGGACGGCGGCACGGTCCGGCCTTGCCGGGTAGGAGAAGGAGACGTCGTCGAAACTGATCGCGCCTGTCGCCTTGGCGGGCAGCGGCAGCGGATTGGCCGGCGGTTGAATCGCCGGCGTCTCGTCGAGTATCTCGGTCAGCCTTTCGGCCGCACCCGCCGCCTGGGCAAGCTCGCCCCAGACTTCCGACAGTGCGCCCAGCGCGCCTGCGGCAAACACGGAGTAAAGCAGGAACTGGCCGAGCGTGCCGGGCGACATCGTGCCGGCAAGCACGTCACGCGAGCCGAACCACAACACCGCCACGACCGAGGAAAAGATCATGAAGATGGCAAAGAAGGTGAGCAGCGAGCGGGAGAAGATCGACGAGCGCGCCGCCTGGAAGGCGGCTTCCACCGCGGCCGAGAACCGCCCGGTGACCAGCGTCTCGTTGGTGAACGCCTGCAGCGTGCGCACCGCGCCGATCTGCTCGCTGGCATAGGCGGTCGCTTGCGCCAGCGTGTCCTGCGCCTGCCGTGACCGGCGCCTCACCGAACGGCCGAACGCGACCAGCGGCAGCACGATGAGCGGAATGGCCGCGATCACCAGGCCCGACAGTTTCGGGCTGGTGACGACCATCATCGCCACCGCGCCAAGGCCGAGGATGACGTTGCGCAACGCCACGGAGGCGGTGGCGCCGACCGCGGATTTCACCTGCGTGGTGTCGGCGGCAAGCCGCGAGACGATCTCGCCCGATTGCGCGGTGTCGAAGAAGGACGGCGAAAGCGTCGTGACATGCGAAAACACGTCGCTGCGGATGTCGGCGACGACCCGCTCGCCGAGCGTGATGACGAAGTAGTAGCGTCCGGCCGACGCCGCCGCCAGAATGGCTGCCATCGCCACCAAAGCGGCGAAATATTCGGCGATGAAGACGGTGCCGGAAGCACTGAAACCGTGGTCGATCATGCGCCGCACGGCCAGCGGCAGCGCCAGCGTCGTCGCCGCGGCGATGGCGAGCGAAATGAGGGCGCCTATGACCAGTTTGCGGTAGCGGAATATATAGGGATACAGGCGCCTGAGCGGCCCGAGCGAGCGCCTGCGCCCGTCTTGCTCGCCGCTGATGTCCGCCATGACCGTTTCCTCTGGCCGCTTCCAGGTGGGCGCGTTCAATATGCGCCTGCCGTGGCCTTGTGATTCAATTCCGGCTGATGTATAGGCTCGCCGACCGTTTTAGAAGCCGTGGCTTTTCAATAGCTGCGGCTTCGAGTTTTAAAAAGGGGCGCATCGACGCAGGCCGCGGGCCAGTCTGTAGCGCCACAAGCCAGGAAGCACGACAATGAAGGCCGATATCCATCCCGACTACCACACCATCAAGGTCGTCATGACCGATGGCACCGAATACTCGACCCGTTCGACCTGGGGCAAGGAAGGCGATACGATGAACCTCGATATCGACCCGACCACGCACCCGGCCTGGACCGGCGGCCAGCAGACCCTGCTCGACCGCGGCGGCCGCCTGTCGAAGTTCAAGAAGCGCTTCGAAGGGTTCGGCCTTTAAAGTTTACCTGTATCGCTGAATCAAGAACCCGCCTTTGTGGCGGGTTTTTTGTTGCCGCCAAAGTCAGTCGCTTCAAGCTTACGCGCCGATACCGCCCGCTTGTGGGGAGGTCGGCCCAAGGGTCGGGTGCGGTCCGACGCCTCCACCCTGCTGCTTCGAAGCGACCCTTCCCAGAGTGGTGCGAGCCTACCCCTCCACCAATTCCCGCAGCGCCATGCGCTTGTAGGCGGCGACCAGCCTGTCGCCCTCCTGCCGGTCGACCGAGATCGCCAGCCGCACGGCAGCCTCGCCCATCTGCCAGACCAGAAACGCTGTGGTCTCCAGCGCCACCGGATCGGCGCCGGGATGCAGCCGCTTCAGCACCATGGTCAGGAATTCGGCATTTGCCCGGCTGTCGGCGAGTTCGAGCTGGCGCAGCGCCTTGTCGGCCTGCGTGCCCGACCAGATGTCGCGCATCACCGGCTCGGCCAGGAACAGCTGATAGTAGATATCCACCAGCTCCGAAAACGCCTGCCGCAGGCCCTCGGCGTCGACGACATCCTTGAGCGCCGAGGAGATGCAGGCCTGGCTTTCGGCGGTGTAGCGCTCGGCCAGCGCCCAGACGATCGCCCGCTTGTCGGGAAAGAACTGGTAGAGCGAGCCGATCGACACCGCGGCCCGTTCCGCCACCTCGCCCATGCGCATGGCGTCGCTGCCTTGCTCGGCAATCAGCGCCGAGGCTGCGGCCAGCATGCGCTCGACCCGCTCGCGGCTGCGCTGCTGGGTGGGCGCCCGTCGCGGCGATGCGACCTGCTCCTGGGCAGATGCGGGCGTTGCTGTGTCTTCCATGACGGCCTCCGGTCTCGACAAAATCTGCCAACAGACGGCTTGACTCCCAAAATACGAGGGTTTATCACGTTTTGCAAATGTGAGGATTACTCATATTTGTAAACAGAGGAAAACCACAATGACCGACACCAAACCAGTCCTGATCCTCGGTGGCACTGGCAAGACCGGCCGTCGCCTCGCCGGGCGGCTGACCTCACAGGGCATTCCCGTGCGCATCGGCTCGCGTTCCGGCAGCCCTCGCTTCGACTGGGAGGTTCCGGCGACCTGGGAGCCTGCCATGCAGGGCGTGGGCGCCGTCTACATCAGTTACTATCCCGACATCGCCGTGCCGGGCGCCGCCGAGACCGTCGGCGCCTTCGCCAGGCTTGCGGTGGCAAATGGCGTCACCCGCATGGTGCTGCTCTCCGGCCGCGGCGAGACCGAAGCCCAGCGCGCCGAAGAGATGGTCAAAGCCTCGGGCGCTGACTGGACCATCCTGCGTTGCGCTTGGTTTTCGCAGAATTTCAGTGAAGGTTTTCTCGTCGAGTCCTTGCGGCAAGGCGAAGTGGCTTTGCCTGTCGGCCCTGTTGGCGAGCCCTTCGTCGATGTCGACGACATCGCCGATGCTGCCTTCGTTGCGCTGACCGAACCGGGTCATGTCGGCCAGCTCTATGAGTTGACCGGGCCGCGGCTGCTAAGCTTCGCCGACGCGGTTGCCGAGATCGCCAAGGCGACCGGCCGCGACATCCGCTATATCAAGATCTCGCATGACGAATTCACCGCCGCGACGGCGGCATACGAACTGCCGCCCGAAATCGCCTGGCTGCTCAACGAGCTGTTCACCGAAGTGCTTGACGGCCGCAACGAGACGCTGACCGACGGCGTCCAGCGTGTGCTCGGCCGCGCGCCGAAAGACTTTTCCGCCTACGCAAATGAAACCGCTGCAACCGGCATCTGGAGCAACTGAGATGATCAAGCTTCTTCCCACCCTCACCATCATCGCCGCCATCGGCTCGGGCGTCGTCGGCGGCGTGTTCTTCGCCTTTTCCAACTTTATCATGGCGGCGCTTGCCCGGCTGCCGGTCCCCCAAGGCATCGCAGCGATGAATTCGATCAACATCACGGTGATCACGCCCACCTTCATGACGGCGCTGTTCGGCACCGGCCTGCTCTGTCTGGTGCTTATCGCCGCCGTTCTCATGGGGTGGCGCCAGTCCGGCTCATACTGGCTGCTTGCCGGCGCCGTGATCTATTTGATCGGCAACCCGATCGTGACCATGGTCTTCAATGTGCCGCTCAACGATGCGCTCGCCGCCGTCGACCCGGCCAGCGCCAATGGCGCAGCCGTGTGGGCGAACCATCTGAATCAATGGGTGATGTGGAACCACGTCCGCACCATCACCGCCATCGTGTCGATGGCCTGCTTCATGTTCGCATTGCTCTGAAAAATGACACTTCGCAAACGCAAGGACCTCGCCTCAAGCGGGGTCCTTTTGCGAGTGACCCTTGCGGTCGGAATGACCGAGATCGCGGCCCGGATCGATGACGTCGCCCACCAGCTGCTTGAGCTTGGCGGCATCGGGAAAGCCGCCGTCGCGCTTGCGGTCCCAGACCAGCACATCGTTGCAGGAAACGGTGAAGATGCCGCCTGTGCCCGGCACCAGCGTCACTTCACCAAGATCCGTGCCGAAGGTGGAGAGCAGTTCCTGCGCCATCCAGCCGGCCCGCAACAGCCACTGGCACTGCGTGCAATAGGTGATGACCACGCGGGGCCTCTCCGGCACACTCATGTCTGGGCCTCCTGTATGCGCACCGTGGTATTTGCGAATCGATCGTGTATCGGGTCGTCGCCCAGAGCTATGGATATCGCAATCCAGACCGGCCAGATCAGCACCAAAACGAGGGCAGCGGATGCAACCACTATTTCCAGGCTGGAGTAATCCTGCACGCCACCGGGAGCGGTGCCCCAAGCCTGAAAAGCATACCAGCTTCCCGTCAGGACGATCGGTAATGCGCCGAGAAACTTGATAAGTTGCCGCCGAACAGCCTTTCTCGCCGGCAGGCCGGCCCTATGTCTGTCGTCCTCATCATGTACAGTGAGCTCCGTGAGCCGCTTGCCGATTGATTGGCCGGACTTCAACTCCATAATGAGGAGATAAGACGCCAGAGCGATCAGCTCGAGGAAACCCAGGTCCAATGCTGCAGGCCTGAAATTCCCTTGCGAATCCAGATCGATCGAGATGGAGGAGGTTTCTCCAGGCTTTGAGCCCGGCGCCGTACCCACGCTCCATATGGCGACCGGCAAACCGAGTACTGATGTTCTACACACCTGCCAATCATAACGGGCAAGTGTCGGGGCACCGTGAACCGTACCCTCCTGGCATAGTTTCCAGTTCAGCCAAAAGCTGCCTTTTACGCCACCGTTGGTCAGCAGAAATAGAGCCCCTACGAGCAAATAGAGGGCGATCAGGATTACAAGGTAGTCGATGAGTGCAGCGAGAAACCGTCGCCATATGCCGGGCCGGCGAGGCCAGGCCACCGCATCGGCAAAACTTGCCTCTTTATAGTCGGTCATCGGCCCCCCCTGATAACTGACTAATCTATAGGCAGGCCGCCGTCATACAGCAATATTCGCATCCGACTGTATTGCACGGACCTACGCCGCGCTGAGCTTGGCCATGGTCTCGTCGTCGACCTCGAAATTGGCGTAGACGCTCTGCACGTCGTCATCGTCCTCGAGCGTTGCCACCAGTTTCATCAGCGATTGCGCCCGCTCTTCGTCGACCGGGACATTGTTCTGCGGCTGCCAGATCGGCTTCACCGATTCGGCCTCGCCAAGCGAGGCTTCCAGCGCCTTAGACACTTCGCCCATACTCTCGAACGCACAGTAGATGGTGTGGCCTTCCTCGTCGGACTCGACGTCATCGGCGCCGGCCTCGATCGCCGCGTCCATCACCTTGTCGGCGCTGCCGGCGGAGGCCGGATAGTAAATCTCGCCGGCGCGGTTCCACATGAACGACACCGAGCCGGTTTCACCAAGCGCACCGCCGGCTTTGGTGAAGGCGGCGCGCACATTCGAGGCCGAGCGGTTGCGGTTGTCGGTCAGCGCCTCGACGATCAGCGCCACGCCGCCCGGCCCATAGCCTTCATAGCGCACCGCTTCGTAATTCTCGGCATCGCCCATCGACGCCTTGTTAATGGCGCGCTGGATGTTGTCCTTCGGCATCGACACCGCCTTGGCGTTCTGAATGGCCAGGCGCAAACGCGGGTTCATCGACGGATCCGGTGTTCCGCTCTTGGCGGCGACGGTGATTTCGCGCGCCAGCTTGGAAAACATTTTCGACCGCACCGCATCCTGGCGGCCCTTGCGGTGCATGATGTTCTTGAACTGTGAATGGCCAGCCATGGCACCCCTGTCGTCTTAGGCTAAGAGCATCCCGAAACGAGGTGATCTCACCTCGTCTTCCGCGATACTCGAACTCAAATTTTCAGAGCCGTCCAAGGTGCAACGCGATGGATGCACGGCGTTCTCTGTCGGAATGGCCGGCTTATAGATAAATCGGCTCAATTCGTCCAGCCGCGCCGGTTCAGCCCTCCAGATCGGACTTCAGCCGGTCGATAATGCTGAGCGCATGGCCGGCATACTGGCTGATCCAGCGGTCGTGGATGTGCTTGATCGGCAGCGCGTTGAGATGGTTCCAGCGCTCGCGCCCTTGGCGCTTTGCCACCACCAGTTCGGCTTCTTCCAGCACCTTGAGATGCAGCATGACGGTGCAGCGATCGATGTCGGGAAACGCCTCGCACAACATGCCGGTCGTCTGCGGCGCATCCTTCAGCTGATCCAGCAATTCGCGACGGCGCGGATGCGCCAACGCCTTGAAAACGTGATCGTCCGCGGTTTGGCTTGACATGTTATGTTTATATAACATGTCGTCGAGCCAATCAAGGAAGGAGCTGTGGATATGTCTCTTGGATTCAGAGTTTCCGGACGCATCGGCAAACCGGTCGCAGAAGTCTTCGACGCAGTCGTCAATCCGGAGAAGCTCAGCGGCTATTTCACCACCATCGGCGGCGCCAGCGCGCCGCTGAAGGCCGGCACCGGGGTGGTCTGGTGGGGCAAGGTGCCCGTCGAAGTCGATGAGGTGATCAAGGACCGCCATATCGTGCTGCGCTGGGATGCCACCGATGCCGAAGGCAAGCCCGCCTACAAGACACGCATCGAGATGAACTTCGAGCCGCTGGACGATGGCGGCACCCTTGTGACCATTGCTGAATCCGGCTGGCCGGAAGGCGTGGTCGGCCTGCAGAAATCCTACCTCAATTGCGAGGGCTGGTCGCAGATGCTGGCCTGCATGAAGGCCTATGTCGAATACGGCATCAATCTGCGCGACGGCTACTACCGCGGCGAGATGAGGGGCGAGCCGGCCAACGAGACAAACAGATGAACCGCGCAACGGAGCCCGCAATGACCGCGAAGATCACCGGTGGCATCAACATCGCCATGAAGGTGCCGCCGCACCAGTACGAGGCGACGATCGCCTTCTATCGTGATGTCGTCGGCTTGAAGCCAGTCACCGCCAAGACGCCGGCCATCGGCTTCGAGCTTGGCCCAAACCGTCTGTGGATCGACGAGGCGCCGATGCTGAGCCAGGCCGAAGTCTGGCTTGAGCTTTTCACCGACGATTCTGCAGCCATTGCGGATCATCTCGCCAAGGCCGGCGTCGTCCGTTGCGACGCGGTCGAGCCCCTGGGCGAAGGCTTTCGCGGCTTCTGGATCGCCAACCCGGCCAGCATCGTTCACACGGTGCGCGAGCCTGACGCCTGGTGAGCGCAAACCGGACAAGAAGGAGCATCGATGGAAATTCACAAAACGCCGACTGCCGAAGCCGGCATGCTGATTAAGCGGCCGGTCGACGAGGTCTTCGAGGCGATCGTCAACCCGGCCATCACCACGAAATTCTGGTTTACCCACAGTAGCGGCCGGCTGGATAGCGGCAAAGAGGTTCGCTGGGAGTGGCGCATGTACGGCGCCTCGGCGATGGTCAATGTCAGCGAGATCGTCGAGAACAAGAAGATCGTCATGCAATGGAGCGATCCGCCGACCACTGTGGTGTGGACATTCACGGAGATGCCCGGCGCCGAAACGCCTGACGGTGCGACCTTTCTTGAGGTCAGCAATTTCGGCTTCGCCGGCACCGCCGACGAGCAGGTCAAGCAGGCGGTCGGCTCGACCGACGGCTTCGCACTGGTTCTTGCCGGCGCAAAGGCATGGCTGGAACAGGGCCTGTCGCTTGGCCTGATCGGCGACCGCTACCCAAACGGCATGCCGGGGCGCTAGGGCCGCCCCTGCGGCGCCAGCCTCAATGCCCGCCGCCGGATTTTTTGCGCCGCCGCGCCAGCATGTTCAGGCCCTCGACCAGGGCGGAAAAACCCATGGCGGCGTAGATGTAGCCCTTCGGCACATGATAGCTCATGCCGTCGGCGATCAGCGTCATGCCGATCATCAGCAGGAAGCCCAGCGCCAGCATGACGATGCTCGGGTTCTTGGCGATGAAGTTGGCCAGCGGCCCGGCCGCCAGCATCATCACGCTCACCGCCACGATCACGGCGATGTACATGATGGCAATCTCGTCGGTCATGCCGACGGCGGTGATGATCGAATCGATCGAAAAGACGAGATCGAGCAGCAGGATCTGGAAGATGGCGCCGGCAAGCGAGATCTGCAGCGTCTCGCCCATCATCGTATCCTTGTGGTCGTCGGGATCGACGGTGTGGTGGATTTCCTTGGTCGCCTTCCAGACCAGGAACAGGCCGCCGGCAATCAGGATCAGGTCGCGCCAGGAAAAGCCATGGCCGAACGCTGTGAACACCGGCGTCGTCAGCTGCACGATGATGGAGATGGTTGCGAGCAGCACCAGCCGCATGATCAGCGCCGCCGAGATGCCGAGACGGCGGGCGCGGGCGCGCTGCGCCTCAGGCAATTTGTTGGTCAGGATCGAGATGAAGATCAGATTGTCGATGCCGAGCACGACCTCGAGGACGATCAGCGTCAGCAACGCGACCCACGCGGTGGGGTCGGAAACAAATTGAAAATGCGGCGCCAGGAATTCAACGAGCTGCATGGAGGTCGTCCCCTCTACGATCTAGAGCAGTTTCGTCGCCAGTTAGGTACTATATTCCACCATATCAATGTCACGACCAGAAGGATGGCGCGGTTTCTTCAAGCCGCGGCCCGCGACGAAACGGCGCGATCTTTTCGGCCAGGCCCGTCCGGTCGGAAATGTCGACGCCGACGCCGCACAATGTCGCCGGTCCGGTGGCCGCCTCGAAGCGGCCTTTCGGAACTTTCGACAGGAAGCGGTTGAGCGGCTCTTCCTTGTCCATGCCGAGCGAGGAATCATAGTCTCCGCACATGCCGGCATCGGACATGTAGCCGGTGCCGCCATTGAGGATCTGGTGGTCCGCCGTCGGCTGGTGCGTATGGGTGCCGATGACGAGGCTGGCGCGGCCGTCGACGAAATGCGCGAAGCACATTTTCTCCGACGTCGCTTCGGCATGGAAGTCGATCACCACGGCATCGGCCTGCTCGCCCAGCGGACAGGCGGCAAGCTCGCGCTCGCCGGCCTGGAACGGATCGTCGAGCTCGGGATGCATGAACACCCGGCCCATGATGTTGGCGACCAGCACGCGCGCACCGTTTTTGGCGATATAGACGCCGGAACCGCGCCCCGGCGTGCCCTTGGGGAAGTTGGACGGGCGCAAGAAGCGCTCCTCGCGCGGCGCGAAGACCAGTGCGTCGCGCTGGTCCCAGACATGGTTGCCGGTGGTGACGACATCCGCACCGGCGGCGATGGTGTCGCGAAAAATGTCTTCGGTGATGCCGAAGCCGCCGGCGGCGTTCTCGCCATTGACGATGACGAAGTCGAGTTTGAAATCCGAGATCAGGCCGGGCAGTTGTTCCCACACCGCCGTACGTCCCGATTTGCCCACCATGTCGCCGAGGAAGAGAAGTCTCATGCCCACTTCTATCCAGAGGCACGGACGCTAGGCAAGCGCTACCCGGGCGATTGGCGCTAACGCCGGCCGAAAGTACCACGCTGCTGTTGAGGCGGCTTGGCGCTCGCGCCCGCAACGCGAACTGCCGAAGGCATCATCGGTGACGCCGGCGGTGCGGTGCGTCCGCGCAGCCAGAAGAACCACACGTAAAAAACAGTGAACCCACCAGTAGCGGCCAGGAGCAACAGCCCGCCGCGCCAGCCCTTCATCGCCGCGGTATCGAGGATCGATGGATTGGCAGGGTTGTAATACAACTTCACCGCGTCGCCTTTGGACGCCTTGTAGAGGCCGATGTCCTTTCCCTTGCCGGACCACGTCATCGGTGCATCGTTCGCGACATAGGTGACAGCGACGTTGATGCCTTTCGTGGTGAGGCCATTACCCTGGGCTTCGCTGTAGGAACTGACATCCGTCACTGTGGCAACCGTCTGATGCCAGGCGAACTGGTGGTGCAGGGCCGTTCCGGAAATGTGCAATGCCATCGCGAACAGCGTCACTGCTATGAGGACGAACGGCATCAGCAGGAAGCGTGCGAAGACAAACATGATGGCCGCCATCGGCTCGGACTGTGTTGCCGGAATACTATCCGGCACGTCTTGGAAACGCGTTAAGCGGGATCGCGGTCTTTTAAGCGATGTCGAAGCGGCGCAAACCGCTCTCGGTCAGTATTTCCGGGATGATGACGTCGTGCGCCTCATCCGGCACGAGACCCACCTCCTGGCAATCGAAAGCGATGCCGATCAGTCGTGGCGGCTGGCCCTTGTCGATCAGCCTGGCGATGGCGCGGTCGTAATAGCCGGCGCCATACCCGATGCGATGACCGCGGCTGTCGAAGGCCGCGAGCGGCACCAGCATCACCGCGGGATCGAGAACCTCGGCCTCCGCATGCGGACCGACCGTGCCAAAACCCATCTCGACCATCGGCGCGCCGCGCACCAGTTCGCGAAAGACGATGGTGGTCTTGTCGAGGATGGCCGGCAGGCAAAGCCTGGCCCCCTTCTCGCGCAAGGCGAACATCAGCGGCCTGATGTCGACTTCCGATCGCATCGGCCAGAAAGCTGAAACGATCTGACCCGGCTCGATGGCGAGGTGGTCGCGCGCCGTCTCGGCCATCTCAAGCGCGATCTCCACCCGCCACAGCGGATCGAGCGCATCGCGGCGGCCGAGTGCCTCGAGGCGCAGCTGCTTTTTCAGGGCTTTGGGAGATGTCATGCGCGGACGATAGAAAAGGTCGGATCTGGGTGACGTTTCATGAGCGACGTTTTCTACCACATCATCCGCCAAACTGGGCGGATACAGGTAAGTGACGATCCACACAACCGGTGGAGAGAGCGATCCCGGGAACCTACAAAGTAGGTGGGCGCCGTATGAGAAAACCCACGGGTCTTCCCAGGGACAGCTCCCTAAGGATCGTTAAGGCCCCGGGGAAAATGTTCTCCTGCCGGGAAGCGCAGACCGCCAAGCCCAATATAGGCGGCTGGTCGGTCAAGCGCTAGTGACATGAGCCGATGTTTCCATTTCGATCTCACACGCTTGCGTCGCAGCCGGCTCGCCCTTGCACAGGTCAAGCAGCGTCCTTACGGTCGCGCTCACCAACCGAGGAGCAAGTATGCGTTTCGAAGGCACGGCGGCCTATGTCGCCGACAAGGATCTGATGGTGGCGGTGAACGCCGCGATCGCGCTGGAGCGGCCATTGCTGGTCAAGGGCGAGCCGGGCACCGGCAAGACCGAGCTTGCCCGCCAGGTGGCATCGGCGCTCGGCCTCGACCTGATCGAATGGCACGTCAAGTCGACCACCCGTGCGCAGCAGGGACTGTATGAATATGATGCTGTCTCGCGGCTGCGCGACAGCCAGCTCGGCGATGCCAGGTTCAACGACATCAAAAACTACATCAAGCGCGGCAAGCTCTGGGACGCCTTCGCGGCCGGTAAGAAGGTCGTGCTGTTGATCGACGAGATCGACAAGGCCGATATCGAATTCCCCAACGACCTGCTGCAGGAACTCGATCGGATGGAGTTCTTCGTCTACGAAACCGGCGAAACGATCCGCGCCGCTGTGCGCCCCATCGTCATCATCACTTCCAACAATGAGAAGGAACTGCCCGACGCCTTTCTGCGCCGGTGCTTCTTCCACTACATCCGCTTTCCCGATGTCGACACGCTGCACAAAATCGTCGACGTGCACTATCCCGGCATAAAGCAGAATTTGGTGCGTGCTGCCCTGACCCAGTTCTACGAAATCCGCGACGTGCAGGGGTTGAAGAAGAAGCCGTCGACCTCCGAGGTGCTCGACTGGATCCGCCTGCTGGTCGCCGACGACATCGCACCCGAGGATCTGCGCGCCGACCCCAGGAACGCGCTGCCGAAACTGCACGGCGCGCTGCTGAAGAACGAGCAGGACGTGCATCTGTTTGAGCGCCTTGCTTTCATGGCCAGGCGGCAGGGATAAGGATCGGCGGGCGGGCTGAGCGCTATGAGCGGGCTTCGGCCGATCACTCGGCCGCCGCAAGCCCTGTCTCCTGCGGCGCGACGCGCTTCGGCCCGAAGATGACGAAGCCGATGACCGACAGGGCGAGAACGCCTATCCCGCAATAGAGCATGACCCAGCCGAAACCGTTGACCAGGGCGGCATACACGATGGCGCCGGACGGGTCGAGGGCTGCGAGCTTCGGCGTCCCCTGCGCAAGGCCGTCCAGATTGCCGGTGGCGATCCTTTCCGCCAGCGCCCGCAACTCATCCGGCTCCAAAGCCGCGCCGAGTGTGGTCCGCAGGTAGGAAACGATACCTTGCGTCAGCAGCAGGCCGAGCACCGCGATGTTGATAGCGAGCGTGATCAGGCGTGCGCTGATGTCGATGCCGGACGCCATGCCGGCGCGATCCGGCGATACCGCGCCGGTCGTGGTGTTTGTGGTCGGCGAATTGGTGAGACCGATGCCGATGCCAGCAATCAGGGTGCCCGGCAGCATGGTCAGCCAGGTGGCGCCCTCGAGCCTGGAGCCGATCCACATGGCGATGAAACCGATCGCTAGCGTCAGCAGACCGAGCGGGATGGCAATTCGCGCCTGATAGCGCGCGCGAATGCGCTCGGCGATCGGCGGCATCACCATGAACGGCAGCGTGTAGACGAGCAACAGCAGGCCGGTCGTCGTGCTGTCGTAGCCGAGAACGCCGGAATAATAGATCGGCAGATAGATGATGAACGGCCAGTAGCTGAAATTCATGCCGATGGCGCCCATGATCGCGCCGGAAAACTGGCGGATGCGGAACACGGAGAAATCGAACATCGGATAGGGATTGACCCTCTCGGCGACAAGGAAAGCGATGAACGCAGCCACGGAGGCTGATATCACGCCGATGCGGGCGCTGGTCCCGAGATCCGCACCCTGCGTGATCAGATAGGAGAAGCCGAACACAGAAGCCGACAGCGTCAGCATGCCGGCCCAGTCGAGTTTCTGGGCATTGTGATCGCGCGATTGCGTGACGCCGGCGCCGATAAAGGCGAGCGCCAGGAGCGCCAGCGGCACGTGGATGAGGAACACCCACTGCCAGTTCGACAGCGCCACGATCAGGCCGCCAATGGCGGGACCGAAACCAAGCCCGATGCCTGAGACGACGCTCCAGGCAACAAAAGCCTTGCCGCGTTCGCGGCCATCCTGGAACTGATGCGACAGCACGGCGACGCTGCAGGTCAGCATCGCGCCGCCGGCGAGACCTTGCAGGAAGCGGGCGGCGATCAGCAGCGCCGCACTCGGCGCCAGACCGCACAGCAGCGAGGAGAGGCCGAAGGCGACGGTGGTGATCACCATCACGCTCTTGCGGCCGAAACGGTCGGCCAATGTCCCTGTCGCCATCAGCACCGTGGTGCAGGCAATGGTGTAGGCGTTCATGATCCATTGCAGGTCTTTGAAATCGGCGGCGAGCACGCTTTCCAGTTTCGGCAGGATCACCGGCACGCTGGAGATTTCGAGCCCGAACAAGAGCGACGCCAAGCACACGCCGGTGAGCGCGATGGTGTTTCGTTGAATTGGCATATCGATCTCTTTCCATCGGAACATGCGGCGCTCTTCAAACCGCGACCAGTTTGACATAGAGGAGACTTGACCATGAAAAAAGACTATGCTCGGCTATATCAGAAATGACAAAATCGAATGGTTGGCCAATGGAGTGCTGCGATGACCAGTCTTGATGTGGACGCCGTACGAACCTTTGTGATGGTGGCCGATCTGCAGAGCTTCACCCAGGCGGCCACGGCGCTGGGCAGCACGCAGGCGACGATCAGCGTCAAGCTGCGCCGCCTTGAGGAGAAGCTGGGCGCGCGATTGATTGAAAGAACGCCGCGCCGCGTCAGCCTGTCGGCACGAGGCGCCGTCTTCCTCCCCGCCGCGCGCGACTTCCTTGCCGCGCACGAGCGCGCCATGGCGGAGTTTGCGTCAGCACCGTGCCGGCTTGCGCTCGGCTTTGTCGATCATGCCGCCGGTCCGGCGCTGTCCATTCTGATTGCCCAGCTCCATGCGCACGATCCATCGCTGACGCTCAGTTTGAGGATCGATACCAGCACGGTGCTCAAGGAAGCTTTCGATCACGGCGAGCTCGACGCGGTTATCGTGCACCGCGAAGGCGACAGCCGTCCTGGCCGGACCTTGTCGCGCAACCACTATGGCTGGTTCGCCGCACCTTCCTTCGAGTGGCAGCGCGGAACGCCGTTGCGCCTCGCGCTCTTAAGCACCGTGTGCAACTGTCCGGATCGTGTGCGGGCGGTCGAGGCGCTGGACAAAGCAGGCATCGCCTGGGAGGAGGCCTTCGTCGGCGGCGGCGGCGCGGCCGTCAACATTGCGATATCGGCGGGCTTTGCCGTTTCGGCGCTGGCTCACTGCGTCGCTCCGCCCGGCCTGATCGAGGTTGGCCGCAAACTTGGTCTTCCATCGCTTGACCCTTCCGAAGTGGTGCTGCATTCGCACAATCTGGCGCCGCGCGCGCGTGACGCGCTGCAGATGCTGGCAACCGCATTTCGCGAGTACAATTCGCCGGTGGATTAGGCGATGGTGTTTCCGATCTGATTCCGCCGGAATCCGATAAGGCTTTGGAGGAACCGAAATGACCGAGATCACCGTCCGCCCGCTGGCGCTGGCCGACCATGCCGACTGGCGGCGGCTGTGGACTGCCTACCTCACCTTCTACGAGACCAAGCTGCCGGACGAGGTCTACGACATCACCTGGAAACGACTGTTCACGGAAGGTGAATTCGAACCGAAGGGGTTTATCGCCACGCTCGACGGCAAGGCGGTCGGCCTGACCCATTATCTCTATCACCGCTCCGGCTGGTCGGAGAAAAACAACTGCTACCTGCAGGACCTGTTCGCCGACCCTGATGTGCGCGGCAAGGGCATCGGTGCGGCCCTCATTGAAGCGGTCAAGCAGGAAGCCGACAAGATCGGCGTCAAGAACGTCTATTGGATGACCCACGAAACCAACGCCACAGCGCGCAAGCTCTACGACCATGTCGCGCGGCGGACAGGTTTTATCGAGTATGATCTGCTATGATGCGAGCGCGATCGATATAACGCGGAAGGAGCCGAATGATCCGCTATGTCGGAATCCTGGATGGCAGTGACGGCGTTTGGGGAGTGCGGATGCCCGATCTCGCCGGCTGCCACGGGGCCGGCGCAAACCCGGCGGAAGCGATAGCCGATGCCGCCTCGGCTATGCGCGAATGGGCGGAAGCCCGCATCGCAAAGCACTTGCCCATGCCCAACCCACGTACTGTGGCAAATCTTCTGCAATCCGGCGAAATCGACAGTGCCCGTGGCGACTCAGCCGTGACCGTTCGGCATAGATAACGGCCAACCATGTTCCTCCCCTTCTTTCTCGAACTAAAGGCCGCGCGCGTTCCCGTTTCGCTCAGGGAATATCTGTCGCTGCTGGAAGGGCTGGAGGCCGGGCTGGTCGACTATGACGTCGAGGGTTTTTACTACCTCGCCCGCGCCGCGCTTGTGAAGGACGAACGCCATATCGACCGCTTCGACCAGGTGTTTGCGCATGTCTTCAAGGGGATCGAGGCGCTCACCGGCCCCGATGCCGTCGGTGTCGCCAACATCCCTGAGGAATGGCTGCGCCGGCTCGCCGAAAAGCACCTGACCGAGGAAGAGAAGAAACTGATCGAGGCGCTCGGCGGTTTCGACAAGCTGATGGAGACACTGAAGGAGCGGCTGGAGGAACAGAAAGGCCGCCACCAGGGCGGCTCGAAATGGATCGGCACCGGCGGCACTTCGCCTTTCGGCGCCTATGGCTACAATCCCGAAGGCGTGCGCATCGGCCAGCATGAAAGCCGCAATCGCCGTGCGGTGAAAGTCTGGGACAAGCGCGAGTTCAAAAATTTCGACGACGCCGTCGAGCTCGGCACCCGCAACATCAAGGTGGCGCTGAAGCGCCTGCGTCGCTGGGTGCGCGAGGGTGCGGAGGAAGAGTTCGACCTGCCCGGCACCATCCATGCCACCGCCGAGCACGGCTATCTCGATGTGCAGACGCGCCCCGAACGGCGCAACGCCGTGAAGCTCTTGATGTTCTTCGATGTCGGCGGCTCGATGGACGACCACATCAAAAGCGTCGAGGAGCTGTTTTCGGCCGCCCGCGCCGAATTCCGCCGGCTCGAATATTTTTACTTCCACAACTGCCTTTACGAGGGCGTCTGGAAGGACAACCGGCGCAGGCATGCCGAGGCCATCCCGACCTTCGATCTGCTTCACAAATACGGCCCCGACTACAAGGTGATCGTCGTCGGCGATGCCTCGATGAGCCCTTACGAGATCGCGCATCCCGGCGGTTCGGTCGAGCATTGGAACCCGGAAGCCGGCAGTGTCTGGCTTGGCCGCCTCATCCAGCAATGGCCGAATGCGGTCTGGCTGAACCCCGAAAACCAGAAAAACTGGGGCTTCACCCATTCGATCGCGATGATCCGCGATCTCTTCGGCGGCCGCATGTTCCCACTGACGCTGGCCGGGTTGGAAGCCGCGACGAAGCAGCTCTCACGCAAGCATTGATATGAGAGGAAAACCGATGACCTGCTTTCTTTGCCCGCAATGCGGCGTCCAGTTCGCGGCAACGCAGACCCCTCCAGAAAATTGCCCGATCTGCGAGGACGAGCGGCAATATGTGCGCTGGGAAGGCCAGGCCTGGACCACTGGGGAAGAACTCTCTGCCGGGCATAGGCTTGTGATGAAGGACGATGCCGGCGTTCTCGCTTTCGGCATCGAGCCGCGCTTTGCTATCGGCCAGCGGGCGCTGCTGGCGCAGACGCCGCACGGCAATGTGCTGTGGGATTGCATCTCGATGGTGAGCGACGAGGCGGTAGCCGAAATCAACCGTCGCGGCGGCCTGGCCGCGATCGCCATTTCGCACTGCCACTATTATTCGGTGATGGTCGAGTGGTGCGAGGCGTTTGGCGGCGTGCCGATCTATCTCCATGCCGACGACCGCCAGTGGATCATGCGGCCGCACAACGCCATCGTCAGCTGGGCGGGCGAGACGCTGGCCATAAACCCGTCGCTGACACTCGTGCGTTGCGGTGGCCATTTTGCCGGCGGCCAGGTGCTGCATTGGAAACGCGATGGCGGTAACGCCCTGCTGTCCGGCGACATATTGCAGGTGACGCCGACGCGTCGCCATGTCAGCTTCATGTACAGCTATCCGAACTACATTCCGCTCAATGCGCCGGCCGTGCGACGCATCGCGGCGGCACTTGAGCCTTTCGAATTCGACGACATCTACGGCGCGTGGTGGCAGCAGAACATCATCGGCGGCGCAAGAACGGCATTTCATGCGTCGATCGCCCGCTATCTTCAGGCGATTGGGTAGGAGCTCGGCTGAAAATGCGAGCAAAACACGTAACAAACGCCTATCTCTAAGCGAATATAGCTTGCAACCAACAACAAGCCGCCAAGGCTGAGGAGATCAAATGGACACCCACACCTACCCTATCACCCGCACCGACGCCGAATGGCGCGCCCGCCTGACGCCCGAGCAATATGCGGTCATGCGCGGCCATGGCACCGAACGGCCCGGAAGCTGCGCGCTGCTCTACGAAAAGCGCGCCGGCACCTTTTCCTGCGTCGGCTGCGACCAGCCGCTGTTCGAATCCAAGCTCAAGTTCGAGAGCGGCACCGGCTGGCCGAGCTTCAATGATCCGGTGCCCGGTTCGGTCGAAAACACCGTCGACCGCAGCTACGGCATGGTCCGCACCGAATGCCACTGCGCCCGCTGCGGCAGCCATCTCGGCCATGTCTTCGAGGACGGCCCGCCGCCGACCGGCCTGCGCTATTGCATCAACGGCGTGGCGCTGAAATTCGAGCCGGCGGCTTAAGCCGCGGCTTGACCACCATCTTCAAAGGGCGGCTTCGGCCGCCCTTTTTCGTGTCAATCTTCTCAGACAACCACCACCAGGATCAGCCAAAGCGTAGCCCCGAGCGTCATCAACGAAGCCTTGGCGCCACTGGATTTTTCCGTGGTTCGCCAGACGGCAAAGGTCAGAAAGATGTTGTAGGGCACGGGCGCGAAATGCACCGCCAGGACGACGGCGAGCGGCAGCTTCAAGCCGAGCAGAATGAGCGCGGCCACCGACGAGGTGATGTTGATCGCCGTGCCGACAAGGACTAGATCGCGCCAGAACAACCGCTCGACCGGAACCGCGCCTTGCCAGCGCGAGCCGAAGAAGGATCCGATGCTTTGCACCAACACCTGATAGCTATCCCTCTCTCAGCACGTCGGTGACGGCGCGCTCGAAGCGCGAGCATTCCGTCACCAGCCAGTCGGCCATGGCCGGCCAGTTGTCCTCGGCATAGCAGTTCACCCGCCACATCGAATTGATGCCGAGGGCCTCGCAGCTCTGCTCCGGCCTGAGCTTCAGCCTGTCTTCGATTGCCGGTTGGAACGGCTTCAGCCGCGACCAGACCCCGGTCGCGCCGAACATCTCGTTACGGCCGAAAAAGACGCCAACTTGGCTTTGCGCCGGCGCGACATACATGGACAGGACCAGAGCGAAGTCAGGCAGCCCGCGCTGCCAGAACCAGGGTCCGCGCCGCGCCATGGAAGCGCGTTCCTCCGGATGCCGTTCGGCGAACAGCGCCCAGAAGCTGCGTTGGCGGAATTCAGAGGCGCGGCGGGCGCCGAAGTCGAATTCGCTCATGGTTCGATGCCCGTTCCAGCATCATTCCTTGGCCCGAGACTGTTTCGAAATTCGCTCCGGCGATATCAGCCGGAGTAGAATTTCCAGACAGCCTTACACCATGCCGAGCGCGGCCTTGTAGAGATCGAGGATGGTTTCCTCTTCCTGGCGCTCGGCCTGGTCCTTCTTGCGCAGCCGGATGATCGACCGCATCGCCTTGGTGTCGAAGCCGGTGCCCTTGGCCTCGGCGAACACTTCCTTGATGTCGTCGGCGATGGTCTTCTTTTCTTCCTCGAGCCGCTCGATGCGCTCGATGAAGGCGCGCAACTGGCCGGCGGCAACAGTCTGGCTGGTATCTGTGATGTCGTCGGCCATGTTTTTTCTCCGCTACTTTTTAAGCACCGCGATTCTGGCGCGGTAAATTGGGAGCGGGTTCGATGCCCGAGCAGGCGCGGCGGGTCAAGCCATTATCGGCGCTTCGTGAACGGCTGCTGCCAGCCGTCCCCAGTGTGATGGATCCGCGCGTCAGCCAAACGCGATCAACAGATCCTTCGCATCGATCTGATCGCCGGCCTTGACCAGCACTTCGGCCACGGTGCCGTCGCGCTCGGCATGCAGGGCCGTCTCCATCTTCATGGCTTCGATCGACAACAGCACGTCGCCGGCCTTGACCGCTTGGCCGGCGGCAACCGAAAGGGCGGAGACCACGCCCGGCATCGGCGCGCCGACATGCGCCTCGTTGCCGGGCTCGGCCTTGCGCCGAGCCTTGGCCGCCGAGGCACCATGCGCCCTGTCAGGCACCCGGACACGGCGCGGCTGGCCGTTGAGCTCGAAGAACACGGTGACCATGCCCTTCTCATCGACGTCGCCGATCGCAAGGCAGCGCACTACAAGCGTCTTGCCTTTTTCGATGTCCAGGAAGATCTCGTCTTCGGACTTCATGCCGTAGAAATAGGTCGGCGTCGGCAGCACACTGACCGGCCCGTAGGTTTCCTGCGCGGCGGCGAAGTCGGTGAACACCTTCGGATACATCAGCCAGGACGCGAATTCGTACTCCGAAAGCTTGCGCTCCAGCTTCGCCTCGATCTCCTTGCGGCTGGCCTTGAGGTCGGCCGGTTTGAGCAGCGAGCCCGGCCGCACGGTGATCGGCTTGTTTTCCTTCAGCGCCTTCTTCTGCAGCTTCTCAGGCCAGCCGCCGGGCGACTGGCCGAGATCGCCGCGCAGCATCGAGACGACCGAGTCCGGGAAGGCGATGTCCTTGGCCGGGTTTTCGACGTCGGCAACGGTCAGATCCTGGCTCACCATCATCAGCGCCATGTCGCCGACCACCTTGGACGACGGCGTCACCTTGACGATGTCACCGAACATCAAATTGACGTCGTGATAGGCTTGTGCCACCTCGTGCCAACGCGTTTCCAGCCCCAGCGAACGCGCCTGTTCCTTGAGGTTGGTGAACTGGCCGCCCGGCATTTCGTGCAGATAGACTTCCGAGGCTGGCCCCTTGAGGTCGCTTTCGAAGGCCGCATACTGGTTGCGCACCGCTTCCCAGTAGAAGGAGATGTTGCGGATCCATTGCGGATCGAGGCCGGGATCGCGCTCGGTTCCCTTCAGCGCCTCGACGATCGAGCCCAGGCAAGGCTGCGAGGTGTTGCCGGAGAAGGAATCCATCGCCGCGTCGATGGCGTCGACGCCACTTTCCACGCCCGCCAGCACCGTCGCCGCCGATAGGCCTGACGTGTCGTGGGTATGGAAATGGATCGGCAGGTCGGTGGCTTCGCGCAGCGCCTTGAACAGCACGCGGGCGGCGGCAGGCTTCAAAAGCCCGGCCATGTCCTTGACGGCGATGATATGGGCGCCGGCTGCCTGCAATTCTTTCGCCAACCCGACATAGTATTTGAGATCGTATTTGGCGCGCGCCGGATCGAGGATGTCGCCGGTGTAGCAGATCGCCGCTTCGACCAGCTTGCCCTCGGCGCCCACCGCGTCCATGGCGACGCGCATATTCTCGACCCAGTTCAGGCAGTCGAAGACGCGGAACAGGTCGACGCCGCCGGCCGCTGCCTGGCTGACGAAATGTTGCACGACATTGTCGGGATAGTTGGTGTAGCCGACGCCATTGGCGCCGCGCAGAAGCATCTGCAGCAAAAGGTTGGGGGCCGCTTCGCGCACTTTGCTCAGCCGCTCCCACGGATCCTCGGTGAGGAAGCGCATGGCGACATCGAAAGTGGCGCCGCCCCAGCATTCCAGCGACAGCAGCCGCGGCAGCGCCCGCGCATAGGTGCCGGCAATGCCGGCAATGTCATGCGTGCGCATGCGGGTGGCGAGCAGCGACTGGTGACCGTCGCGCATCGTCGTGTCGGTGACAAGCACCTCTTTTTGCTCACGCATCCAGGCAGCGAATTTCTCCGGCCCCAACGCGTCTAGCTTCTGCTTGCTGCCATCAGGCACATTGCCGTTGAGATAGGGCACGACAGGCGCTGCCGCATCGGTCTTGGGCATCGGTCGGCCGCGGGTTTCGGGATGGCCGTTGACGCTGACGTCGGCCAGATAGTTGAGCAGCTTGGTGGCGCGGTCCTGCCGCTTCACCTGCGCGAACAGCTCCGGCGTCGTGTCGATGAACCTGGTCGTGTAGGAATTGTCGGCGAAGCGCGGGTGGTTGATGATTGCCTCGAGGAAGGTGAGGTTGGTGGCCACGCCGCGGATGCGGAACTCGCGCAGGGCCCGATTCATGCGGGCGATCGCCTCGGCCGGTGTCGGGGCCCAGGCAGTCACCTTCTCCAGCAGCGGATCGTAGAAGCGGGTGATGACCGCGCCCGAATAGGCGGTGCCGCCGTCGAGGCGGATGCCGAAACCGGCGGCTTCGCGATAAGCGGTGATGCGGCCGTAGTCCGGAATGAAACTATGCTCCGGATCCTCGGTCGTGATGCGGCACTGCAGCGCGTGACCGTTCAGCCTGATGTCGGCCTGCGCCGGCACGCCCGACTCTTTCGTGCCTATGGCAAAGCCGTCCAGTATGTGGATCTGCGCCTTGACGATGTCGATGCCGGTCACCTGCTCGGTGACGGTGTGCTCGACCTGGATGCGCGGATTGACCTCGATGAAGTAGAATTTGCCGGTGTCGGCGTCCTGCAGGAATTCCACCGTACCGGCGCCGATATAGCTGGTCTCGCGCGCGATCTTGAGCGCATAGCCGCAAAGCTCCTGGCGCAATGCCTCGCTGAGATAGGGCGCCGGCGCCCGTTCGACGACCTTCTGGTTGCGGCGCTGGATCGAGCAGTCGCGCTCGAACAGATGTACAGCGTTGCCATGCGTGTCGCCGAGCACCTGGACCTCGACATGGCGAGCGCGCTCGATCAGCTTTTCGAGATAGACCTCGTCCTTGCCGAAGGCGGCCTTGGCCTCGCGCTTGCCTTCCATCACCTCGCGGGCGAGGTCGGCTTCCGCGCGGATGGCGCGCATGCCGCGCCCGCCGCCGCCCCATGATGCCTTGAGCATCACCGGATAGCCGACTGTCTTGGCGAGCTGCTTGACTGCTTCCATGTCGTCCGGCAGCGGTTCGGTTGCCGGCACCACCGGCACGCCGACCTCGATGGCCAGATTGCGCGCGGCGACCTTGTTGCCGAGCCGGCGCATCGTGTCGGGCTTCGGCCCTATGAAAGTGATGCCGGCCTCGGCGCAGGCATCTGCGAATTCAGGGCTTTCCGACAGGAGGCCATAGCCCGGATGGATGGCGTCGGCGCCGGACAGTCTGGCGACCCGGATCACTTCCTCGATCGACAGATAGCTTTCGATCGGCCCCATGTCCCTGGCCAGATGCGGGCCGCGCCCGACCTGGTAGCTTTCATCGGCCTTGAACCGATGAAGCGAATATTTGTCCTCCTCGGCCCAGATCGCCACGGTTTTGAGGCCGAGCTCGTTGGCCGCGCGAAAGACGCGGATGGCAATTTCGGACCTGTTGGCGACGAGGATCTTCGTGATGGCCAAGGAAGGAGGCTCCGGACAGGGAGGGATGAGGCAGAGGCATGATTAACGCGAAAATGCTGCAGTGCAACCAAAATCGGGGAGAGATTAAACCGATTTAAATGCGATTCTAGCACAACGGCTCGAAAAGCTGCGTGCGATTGGCGTCGCGAGCTGACGCTAATTGTCGTGCCCGCACAAATTCGACCCGGCTAACGGCTTGTCCAGCCACCCTCGCTGCCGCCCTGCACCAAAGAAAAATGCCCGGCGCGAGCGCCGGGCATTCCATAGAGCTGTGTTCCGAATTACGACTTCGGGAACCAGGAGATCTTGCCGTCCGGACCCTTCTTCCATTCGTACATGATGTAGCCCGGGAGCTTCGGATCGCCCTTCGCGTCATAGGCGAGATCGCCCAGAACGGTCTTGAACGGGCCCTTCTCGTGCAGCGCCTTGGCCACTTCCACGGGGTCGTTCGACTTGGCCACGGCAGCAGCCTCGGCGATCACCTGCATGGCGGCGTAGGAGTAGAGAGTGTACGCTTCCGGCTCGAAGCCCTGAGCGCGGAACTTCTCGACCAGTGCCTTGTTCTCGGGGATCAGACGCGGATCCGGACCGAAGGTGTTGAGCGTACCGATAACCGCATCGCCGGCGATCGCAGCCAACTCGTCGGTAACGATGCCGTCACCTGACATCAGGGTAGCCTTGAGGCCCTGGTCCGCCGACTGGCGGATGATCAGGCCGGCTTCGGTGTGCAGGCCGCCCCAATAGATCAGGGTAACACCGGCGTCCTTCATCTTGGCAATCAGCGCCGAGAAGTCCTTGTCGCCGACATTGACGCCTTCGTACATGACTTCGGTCAGGCCGGCTGCGTTCATCGCCTTCTTGGTCTCGTCGGCAAGGCCCTGACCATAGGGGGTCTTGTCGTGGATGACGGCAACTTTGGCGTCCTTGAAGTTGGTCGCGATATAGCCGCCGGCGATGCCGCCCTGCTGGTCATCGCGTCCGCAGGTGCGGAACACGTTCCACAGGCCGCGCTCGGTGAATTTCGGGTTGGTCGCCGCCGGGGTTACTTCGACGATGTTGTTGTCGACGTAGACTTCCTGCGAAACCGGGATCGAGACGCCCGAGTTGAAGTGGCCGATCACGAACTTCACGCCGTCGCCGACGAACTTGTTGCCGACTGAAATGCCCTGCTTCGGATCGGAGACGTCGTCGCCGACTTCGAGCTTGATCTGCTCGCCGTTCATGCCGCCTGCTGCGTTGATGTCGGCAACGGCCGCTTCCGCACCCTTCTGCAGCTGCGCACCGAAGGCCGCATTCGGACCGGTGATCGGACCTGCGACGCCGACGATAACGTCAGCCCATGCATTGCCACCGAACGCGACAAGCGCGGTCAGGGCAACGGCGGACAAAAGTGATTTCTTCATTTAAACGCTCCCATTTACGAGGTGGGCGTGGATGAAACTTTCATGCGATGCCCACCCTTATCGCAGAAAGCGTACTTTGCCGATTTTCAGGCCCTTGTCACGCCGATTCATCCCCGGAACGGCGTTAATGATGAACGTCAACCTTTCGGTTTCCAGCTTAAGATCGAAGCACGTTCGTAAAGCCAATTATACTGCGTCACCATCTGGTTCGTGCGCGTGTATTGATAGCCGACAAACCCCAATATCATGAGCACGATTGTGTCCACGACATAGTATTGCAGCGAAAACATCGTGCCGCCGAACAGGGCATGATGGATGAACCTGATGCCTATGCCGAGGCCCAGCAGATAGGCGAACAGCGCCGGCAGGCTGCGCCATGTCTGGGCGCTGGCCTTGCCGGTCATCCATGCCGCCCAGCCGCCGAGTAGACAGGTGACGAAGAAGAACTGCCAGATGGAAGGTTCCTCGTGAAGAATGCCTTGCATGATGAAGACTCCCTAGCATGATCCCGAAAAGTTGCAGACTTTTCGGACAAAGGTCATGCGACAAACAAACAAGTTGGAGCGGAATACCGTTTGCATACATTCCGCTCCAAAATCAGTGATGGCCGCCTTCGAGATAGGCCGCGCGCACTTCCGGATTGGCGAGCAATTCCTTGCCTGTGCCGCTCATGGTCACGTTGCCGTTGACCATGACGTAGCCGCGCGTGGCGAGCTTGAGCGCGCCGAAGGCGTTCTGCTCGACCAGGAACACGGTCAGCCCTTGCGTGCGGTTCAGTTCGCGGATGGCATCGAAGATCTGCTTGACGATCAGCGGCGCCAGACCCAGCGACGGCTCGTCGAGCAGCAGCAGCTTCGGCCGCGCCATCAGCGCACGTCCGATCGACAGCATCTGCTGCTCGCCGCCCGACAGCGTGCCGCCGCGCTGGGCAATGCGCTCCTTGAGGCGCGGGAACAGCGCGAACACCTTCTCGGCATCCTCGTCATAGTGCTTGAGGTTGTCGAGACCGGCGCCCATCTGCAGGTTTTCCATCACCGTCATACGCGGGAAAATGCGCCTGCCTTCCGGCGACTGCGCAATGCGCATGCGAGCGATCTCGTGCGTCGGCATCTGGGTGATGTCGGTGCCGGCGAAAGTGATTGAGCCGGCACGAGCGCGCGGCGCACCGAAGATGGTCATCATCAGCGTTGACTTGCCGGCGCCGTTGGCGCCGATCAGCGCGACGATCTCGCCTTGGTTGACGTGGACATCGACGCCGTTCAGCGCCTTGATGTTGCCGTAGTAGGTCTCGACGCCCTTGATGTCGAGCAGCGTTGTCTCGGCCATCACTTACGCCCTCCGCGCGGCTTGCCTGTCGGGGATTTGGTGGCCGCCGGTTTGGACTTGGCCGTTAGACGCTCGGACGGTGCTCTTGGCGCGGAGTTGGCTCTTGTATCGTATTGGGTGGCCTTTGAAGCTCCCTTCGACACTGTGACCCGCTCGCCCTGGCTGTGGCCGATCGTGTCGCTTACCGGGCCGGCGAGATAGGAAGACGATGTGCCTGGTCCGTGAGCCGAATCCGGCCCGATGTCCAGCTGCTCGATGACGTCTTCATCGCCGACCTCGGTCAGCACCGTCTCGACCTCCTCGTCGTCGACGCCGAGATAGGCGGCGATGACGCGCGGGTCGGTACGCACCGATTGCGGGCTGCCGTCGGAAATCTTGCGGCCATATTCAAGCACCACGACATGGTCGGAAATCTGCATGACCACCGACATGTCATGTTCGATCAGCAGGATCGAGGTACTGCTCTTGATGTCCATCAGCAGCGAATTCAGCGCTGCCGATTCCTTCGGATTGAGACCGGCCGCAGGCTCGTCGAGGCACAGAAGTTCGGGCCCTGTGCACATGGCGCGCGCAATCTCGAGGCGCCGCTGCGCGCCATAGGGCAGGTCGCCGGCCGGATCGTCGGCGCGATCGACAAGGTCGGCCTTCTCCAGCCAGTGCTTGGCAAGCTCCACCGATTCAGCCGAGGCCCTGCGGTAGCCGCCGATCCCGAATAGGCCCAAGATCGTGTAGCCGGATGCCTTCATCAGCTTGTTGTGCTGGGCAACCAGCAGATTCTCCAGCAGCGTCATGCCCGAGAACAGGCGGATGTTCTGGAAGGTGCGCGCCACCTTGGCGCGCGCCGGGATCTCATGATTGGGCAGCCGTTCGAGCAGGAAGCTCGAGCCGTCGGCCCGGTTGAGCGTAATCATGCCTTCCGACGGCTTGTAGAAGCCGGTGATGCAATTGAAGACGGTGGTCTTGCCGGCGCCATTGGGTCCGATCAGCGCGGTGATCTCGCCGCGCTTGGCCTGGAACGACAGGTCGCCGATGGCGATCAGGCCGCCGAACTTCATCGAAAGATGCTCGACCTGGAGGATGGCGTCTTTCATACCCGGATTGGTCTTCTGAATGGAGGTCGCGCTCATCAGCCGTGCCCTTCCTTGGTGAAGGAGGAGGAGACCGCTTTTCGTTCACTGAGGAAGGCCGTCGGTTCACGGCTGCCGACAAAGCCGCGCGGCTTCCACAGCATGACGATGACCATCGCCATGCCGAACAAAAGCATGCGGTAAAGCTCCGGCGTGAAATCTTTTCCGAAGACACTTTTCAGGAAATCGAGTTCGCGCAGCGCCTCGGTGCCGCCGATCATCACCAGCGCGGCGACCGCGATGCCGACCAGCGAGCCCATGCCGCCGAGCACCACGATGGCCAGGATGATCGCCGATTCCAGGAAGACGAAGGATTCAGGGCTGACGAAGCCTTGCCGTGCGGCGAAGAAGGCGCCGGCAAAACCGCCGAACATGGCGCCGGTGGCAAAGGCGGTGAGCTTGGTGGTGGTGGTGTTGATGCCAAGCGAGCGGCAGGCAATCTCGTCCTCGCGCAGCGCCTCCCAGGCGCGGCCGACAGGCATGCGCCTGAGCCTGATGGTGACGAAGGCGGTCAGCAGCGCCAGCCCGAGAATGAGATAGTAGAGGAAGATCTTGTAGTAGGCGCTTGACTGGGCGATGTGCAGCACCTTGCCGATATAGTTCGGGTCGGTCGAATTAAACGTCATCAGGCCGAAGAAGGTGACCTTCGGGATGCCGGAGATGCCGGCCGAGCCGTTGGTGACTTCACGCCAGTTGATCAGCACCAGGCGGATGATCTCGCCGAAGGCCAGCGTCACGATCGCCAGGTAATCGCCACGAAGCCTGAGCACCGGAAAGCCGAGCATAACGCCCCAGAAGGCGGCCATGGCGCCGGCGGCGGGCAGCAGGATCCAGAACGACAGGCCGTATTGCGAACCGAGCAACGCATAGGCATAGGCGCCGACCGCGTAAAAGGCGACGTAGCCGAGATCGAGCAGGCCGGCGAGGCCGACGACGATGTTCAGTCCCCAGGCCAGCATCACATAGATCAGGATCTGGATGCCGAAATTGTCGACCCACTTCAACGAGCCCTGCAGGCCGCCGGTTATCGACCACGCGTAGATCGACAGCACCACGACGACGAGGATCGGGTATAGCACCAGCGCCGCAATCCCGAGCTTGGTGAAATTGGCGTGGATGAAGGAGCGGAAATAGAAGATCACGCAAGCGAGCGCGTAAATGACGGCCAATGCGCGCAGGAACTGAAGGTAGCCGGCCAGATCGGGTCCCACCAACACCGGCAGGGCGCTGCCGAACGCAACCAGGACAACCGCCAGCACGACGGCGACGATGAAGGCCGGAAGCAGGAAGAAGCGCGACGCGACGCTCGCCGGCAACAGGCCGGTGGCGACATTGGTGATCTTCTGATTGGCCATGAACGGCTGGCCATAGGCAATGTAGAAGAAGCGGCCGAGCATGGTCAGCACGACCACGGTGATGAGCAGCAACCAGCGCTGCACCAGGATCAGCTGGTTGCTTATGTTCTGGTCGGTCTTCAGGCCGATGAAGAGAATGAACAACCCTAGCGAGATGGCGCCGGCATAGAACGCTTCGCGCAATGCACGCTGCACGGGGGAGGCGACGGTGTCGCGCTCCGAGGATACGGAAACCGCCATTGTCTCAGACCTTTTCGACTTCTGGCCGGCCCAAAATGCCGGAAGGCAGGAAGATCAGCACGATCGCCAGGATCGAGAACGCCGCGACGTCCTTGTAGTCGATCGAGAAATACGCCGACCACATGCTCTCGATGAAGCCGATCAAAAGCCCGCCAAGCACGGCGCCCGGCAGAGACCCGATGCCGCCGAGAACGGCCGCAGTGAAGGCCTTGACCCCCGGCACAAAGCCGTCGGAAAAGGCGATGACGCCGTAATACATCAGGAATAACGTGCCCGCGACGGCCGCAAGCGCTGCACCCATGATGAAAGTGATCGAGATCGTACGGTCGACATCGACGCCGAGCAGCGCCGCCATCTTGCGGTCCTGCTCGCACGCCCTTTGCGCCCGGCCGAGGGAAGTCCTGTTGACCAGGTACCAGAACAGCGCCAGCAGCAGGGCGGTGACGACGACGATGATGATCTGCTTCAGCGACACGCTGATGCCGTTGATGTTGTAGACTTGGCTGACCATCGGCGGGATCGGCTTGTTGCGCGGGCCTTGCGTCACCTGGATGAAGTTCGACAGCGCGATCGACATGCCGATGGCGGTGATCAGCGGCGCCAGCCGGAACGAACCGCGCAGCGGCCGGTAGGCCACCTTCTCGATCGTCCAGTTGTAGAGGCTGGTGAGCAGCATCGCCACGATCATCATGATCAGCAGCGCCAGGACGACCGGCACTGAATAGAACAAGGAGCCGAGGATGAGGAAGACGACGAGGGCGGCGAATGCCCCGACCATGAAAATGTCGCCGTGGGCGAAGTTGATCATGCCGATGATGCCGTAGACCATCGTGTAGCCGATTGCGATCAGCCCATAGATCGATCCCAGCGTCAGCCCATTGATAAGCTGCTGGACAAAGTACTGCATGTGTACATGGCTCCCCTGGAATGTCGCCCATGCAGACGCATTCCTTTTCGTATTTCCCCTAGTCGTAAAGTGTCGAGCCCGGATTGCAACGTGATTTTTCAAACGTTGAGCGTGTTTTGCCGGCACGCCTTCCGATTGCCCGTTTTTTTGCTCCCCACCCCTGGACTATCGCGGACCCTATCATTGGCATAACGCAATGTCTTTGACGATTCAGCCGGACCAGCGACCTCATTTCGAAGAAATCCCGGTCAAAATTAGGTGATGAGACGAATCTTTGCGTTGTTGGCGGGCTTCGTTTTTAGCCACATTCCGTACTGACCAGCTGCAACATGGGTTACTTCCCGACTATGGCGGTCGATGCCTCGCACAACGCGCTAACCTTTCGCTGACTGGTTTCGCCAAGAGGTCCCGCCCTGGGTCCAAGTCCTGGTCTCGGTGGATGATCGGCAGCCTACCGTATCACTTAACCACAAAACCGTGCGCGAACGGATCGCGGTCGTCGATGAAGATGGTGTTCAGGCCGGTCATCCGCGCCCAGCCGCCGATCGAGGGAATGATGGCCGGCTTGCCGGCAACAGTGACGTCCTTCTCGACCTTGCCCTTGAACAGCGAGCCGATGATCGATTCGTGGACAAAACTGTCGCCGGCCTTGAGCTTGCCCTTGGCATGGAGCTGCGCCATGCGCGCCGAGGTGCCGGTGCCGCAAGGTGAGCGGTCGATCGCCTTGTCGCCATAGAAGACGGCGTTGCGCGCATCCGCGCCCGCCACTGTCGGCTCGCCGGTCCACAGCATGTGGGACAGCCGGTTGATGCCGGGGTTTTCCGGATGCACGAACGAGTACTTCTCGTTGAGCCGCTGCCGCACCACAGGGCTCCAGGCGATGAAATCGCCGGCGGAATAATCAGCCATGTCGCGAAAATTCGCCTGCGGCTCGACGATGGCGTAGAAATTGCCGCCATAGGCGACATCGACAGTGATCTCGCCAAGCTGCGGGCAGTCGACCGTTAGTCCCTCGGCATAAAGGAAGGACGGTACATTGGTGATGCGCACCTCCTCGACATAGTCGCCGACTTGCTTGTATTCGGCGATGACCAGCCCGGCCGGTGTGTCGAGCCGGAGCACGCCGGGTGTCTTCGGCTTGATCAGCCCATGTTCGATGGCCATCGTCACCGTGCCGATCGTGCCGTGGCCGCACATCGGCAGGCAGCCCGACGTCTCGATGAACAGGATGGCTATGTCGCAATCCTCGCGCGTCGGCGGATAGAGGATCGAGCCCGACATGACATCGTGGCCGCGCGGCTCGAACATCAGCCCGGTGCGGATCCAGTCATACTCCGCCAGGAAATGCGCCCGCCGCTCCATCATCGTCGACCCCTCGAGCAAGGGACCGCCGCCGGCCACCAGCCGCACCGGATTGCCGCAGGTATGGCCGTCGATGCAAAAGAAGGATTTTCTGGCCATGATTTCCTCGAACTCAAAACCGTTGCGGGCTGAAGGGGGCAAGATCGATCGGCGAAGTCTGCCCGAGAACAAGATCGCGGATCAAGCGGCCGGTGGCCGCCGCCTGGGTCAGGCCGAGATGGCCATGGCCGAAGGCGTAGACAACGTTGGGCGCGGTTCGCGCCGTGCCGATCGCCGGGAGCGAATCCGGCAGCGACGGGCGATAGCCCATCCATTCGCGGCCACCTGACGCGTCCAGCCCCGGAAGGAACTGTCTGGCTTTTTCCAGCATGGCCTTCGAGCGCGCAAAATTCGGCGGCCGGTCGAGACCGCCCAACTCGACGGCGCCGCCGACGCGCAAGCCCGTCTCGAGTGGCGTGATGACGAAGCCATGGCCGGAAAAGATCAGCATCCGCTGCACGTCGAAAGCGGTCTTCGGCAGTGTGGTGTTGTAGCCGCGCTCGGTTTCGAGCGGGATGGTGTCGCCAAGCGCCTTCGCCAGCCGATGCGACCATGCCCCGGCGGCCACGACAAGATGTCTTGCCTGCCTGGTCGTGCCGTCGGTCAGCGCCAGCGTCGCGCCATCAGGATTGGCGGCGACGCGCTCTATGCGCGCCTTTTCGAAACGCGCGCCCAACCCTTCGGCATAGGCCCACACCCCCTTGCCGAGCAGTTTCGGATCGGCGACGGTCTTCCAGCCCGGCACGAAGGTGCCCTTGATGAAGCGCGGCGACAGTCCCGGCTGCAGCCGCGCCAGTTCGTCGCCTTCGACATGGCGAAAGCCGATGCCGAAGCGCTCGCGCGCCGCCCAGCCCGGCAGCCCGGCCTGAAATTCGGCCTCGCTTTCATAAAGCTCCAGCGAGCCGTCCTCGCGCAGCATCAGCCGCGTGCCGGAACGGTCGAGCAGGCCCATCCATTCAGCCTCGGCGAGCTTCATCATGCCTGCCTGAGCAGCAAGGCTCGCCTCATATTTTTCTGGTGCGCCAGCGCGCCAGAAGCGCAACAGCCAAGGCGACAGCTTCGGCAGATAGGCTGGCGGGATGCTGAGTGGCCCGAGCGGATCGGCAAGCCATTTCGGCAAGTGCCGCATCATGCCCTTATGCGCCAGCGGCAGCACGTCGGAGAAGGCGAAGGCGGCGGCATTGCCGGAGCTCGTCTCCTCGCAGATGCCGGTGCGGTCGAAGACCGTGACGCTGCGCCCGGCCTCGGCCAGCATGGCCGCCGCGCAGATGCCGACAATGCCGCCACCGACAATGGCGATATCTACCCCTTCTCCCCGTTCACGGGGAGAAGGGGCCCGAAGGGCGGATGAGGGGCGGCGGCCCTCCTCTGTGTCCCTGGAATTTCCTTGCACGTCGGCGCTGCCCCTCATCTGGCTGCAGCCATCTTCTCCCCGTGCACGTGCACGGGGAGAAGAAAGCCTTCAGAACTGCGGCAGCTTGGGCCGTACCGCCAGCGCGTCCTTGACGATCTTCTCGACCGCTTTGCGGCGCTCGCCCGACAGCGGCTGGCGCGGCATGCGCACGCGGTCATTTGTGTCGATCGCGAGCACTTCGGCAAGCTTGATGTTTTGGACCAGATAGGTCGAGACATCGAGATCCAGCAGCGGCCGGAACCAGCGGTAGATCGAAAGCGCCTCCTCGCGGCGGCCCTGCTTCATCAGCTGGTAGATGGCGACTGTCTCGCGCGGGAAGGCGACGACCAGACCCGCCACCCAGCCGATGGCGCCCACCGACAGCGCCTCGAAGGCGAGATTGTCGACGCCGGTGAACAGATCGTAGCGGTCGCCGAAGCGGTTGATGATCTCTGTCGAGCGGCGGATGTCGTCGGAGGACTCCTTGATGGCGACGAAGCGCTTGTCGGCGGCCAGTTCCTCCATCTGGTCGACGGTGACGTCGACGCGGTAGGCGAGGCGGTTGGAGTAGATCATCACCGGCAGGTCGCCGGCCTGAGCGACGGCGCGCAAGGCGGCGACCGTCTCTTCCGGGTTGGTGTGATAGATCGGGCTCGGTACCACCATCAGCCCGTTGGCGCCTTCCCGGCTCGCGCGCTTTGCGATGCTCGCCGCCTCGCGGGTGCCCGCCTCGTTGACCGTCAGCAGCACCGGCTTGTTGCCTGCAACTTTCTGGGCAGTCTTCAGCACCTCGATCTTCTCGTCATGCGACAGCATCGGCCCTTCGCCGAGCGAACCGCAGACGATGATACCGTCGCAGCCTGCCTCCATCTGCAAAGCAAAGCAGCGCTCCATCTCGGCATGATCGAGGCGGTCGTCATCAGTAAACTTGGTCGTGACGGCGGGGAAAACTCCGGTCCACATGATCGTCTCCATCTGATATATCAGCCGTATATCTATTTGAAAACCGGCTGTCAACGCGGAGTTCGTTATGATATATGTAAGATATATCAGGAGCCCGCCTTTGATATCCAGTGAGACAGCATACCCCGAGCCGGCCGCCGCCAAGGCCTACCATGTACTCGAGCATATGATCGTGACGTTGGAACTGGCGCCGGCGAGCTTTGTCACCGAAGGCGCCCTCATCGAGAAGCTGGCGCTAGGACGCACGCCGGTGCGCGAAGCGATCCAGCGCCTCGCCTGGGAAGGACTGCTGGATGTCAGGCCACGCGCCGGCATCGCCATTGCCCCGCTTCATCCCGGCGACTGGCTGCGCGTGCTGGATGCCAGGCGCGGCGTCGAGGTGGTGCTGGCGCGCTCGGCCGCCCGCTTCGTCACCCGTGAGGCCGCCGACCTGTTTCATGAGGCAGCCCTTGCCATGCAGAAGGCCGTCATCTCGGGCAATGTGCTGGCCTTCATCCAGGCCGACAAGGCGCTCGACGAGGCCTTGGCGATGGCCGCCGACAACCCGTTTGCGGCCCGTCTGGCCGCGCCCCTGCAGACCCACAGCCGCCGCTTCTGGTTCCGCTACAAGGCCGACACAGGACTGGCCGAATCGGCTGAGCACCACGTCGCGCTAATCCGCTCGATCCTGGCTGGTGACGAAGAGGCTGCCGCCAAGGACGCCAAACGCCTGATGGCACTGCTGCGCGGCCATGCCGAAGTGGCCGCCACACGCTGAACTCCGTCTCTGCTCCAGACTTCCGACCGGTCTTTTATCAGGTGCCCGGCAAGACTGCGGCCATAGCCGCCCCGTCCCAGCCTTCGCCAGCCGTGATGATGCAGCTTTGGCCGTGTGTGTCGGTGGCCAGGATGGTCCAGGTGCCCTGGTCGGAGACGAATATCTCCAGCACCACATTTGGGTTCACCAGGCCACGTGCGGCTTGGCTTTCGTGGAACTTCTCGCCGAGCGCCTTGACCAGGTCGGTCCGCGCCGCGCATTGATCGGCTTTGGCCTGGGCGATGCCGGACATCGCGAACACCGCAAAGAACATCGCCGCCACAAGACGTCGTGTCATCTGACACCTCCTTGCGCCAGACGAGAACCCCGGCTGCTACCGGCGCTATTATGATGGCCTGCACCACGGCAGGAATGCAATTTAAGGCAGATGACAGGCTCTTGGTTCCATCGCTTAAACGTGATGACCAATGTCGGTTTCGTACAAAGAAAGGCCCGGGCTTTGAACCCCGGGCCTTCTTGCCGATCTTCGAAATCGTCCGGTCAGTTCATCGTGGGGATGACGAACTCGGCACCGTCCTTGACGCCTGAGGGCCAGCGCGAGGTCACCGTCTTGGTCTTGGTGTAGAAGCGGAACGCGTCCGGGCCGTGCTGGTTGAGGTCGCCGAAGGACGACGCCTTCCAGCCGCCGAACGTGTAGTAAGCGATCGGAACCGGGATCGGCACGTTGATGCCGACCATGCCGACCTGGACGCGCGAAGCAAAATCACGAGCAGCATCACCGTCACGGGTGAAGATGGCGACGCCATTGCCCATCTCATGATCGTTGGCGAGCTTGATGGCGCTCTCATAGGTCGGCGCACGCACCACCGACAGCACCGGACCAAAGATCTCTTCCTTGTAGATGCGCATGTCGGCGGTCACATTGTCGAACAGGCAGCCGCCCATATAGTAGCCATCCTCGTAGCCCTGCATGGAGAAGCCGCGGCCATCGACGACCAGCTTGGCGCCTTCCTTGACGCCGGTGTCGACATAACCCTTGACGCGTTCCAATGCCTGCGCCGTGACCAGCGGGCCGAAATCGGCGGACGAATCCGTCGACGGGCCGACTTTGAGGCTTTCGACACGCGGGATGAGCTTTTCCATCAGCCGGTTGGCGGTGTCGTTGCCGACGGGAACGGCAACCGAGATCGCCATGCAGCGCTCGCCGGCCGAGCCGTAGCCCGCGCCGATCAGCGCATCGACGGTCTGGTCCATGTCGGCATCGGGCATGATGATCATGTGGTTCTTGGCGCCGCCGAAGCACTGCACGCGTTTTCCCGCGGCCGTGCCGCGCGAATAGATGTAATGCGCGATCGGCGTCGAGCCGACAAAGCCGATAGCCTTGATATCAGGATCGTCGAGGATGGCGTCGACGACATCCTTGTCGCCATTGACGACGTTGAGAACGCCAGCCGGCAGGCCAGCCTCGAGGAACAGTTCGGCGATGCGCATCGGCACGCCAGGGTCGCGCTCGGAAGGCTTCAGGATAAAGGCGTTGCCGCAGGCCAGCGCCGGGGCAATCTTCCACAGCGGGATCATCGCCGGGAAATTGAACGGGGTGATGCCGGCAACGACGCCGAGGGGCTGGCGCATCGAATAGACATCGATGCCGGGGCCGGCGCCGTCGGTGAACTCGCCCTTCATCATGTGCGGCGCACCGATGCAGACTTCGACCACTTCGAGGCCGCGCTGGATGTCGCCCTTGGCGTCGGCAATGGTCTTGCCGTGCTCGCGCGCCAGGAGATCGGCCAGTTCGTCATAGTCGCGAGCAACCAGTTCAAGAAACTTCATCAGCACGCGCACGCGCCGCTGCGGGTTGGTCGCAGCCCATTTGATCTGTGCTTCCTTGGCATTCAGGACAGCCGCACGCAGTTCAGCCGGCGAAGCCAGCGCCGCCGTGCCGCGCACCGAGCCGTCCATCGGCTGCATGACGTCCTGCTTGCGCCCGCTGGTCCCGGCGACATGCTTGCCGCCAATGAAATGACCGTATTCGATCATGGTTTCTCTCCCTGAGTTTGTGATGAAGCATTCAACGCCTTTGCAGGCGCGAAGGCAACGCGAGGGGAAACGCAACCGTTGTGCGGGAAATAGACAACGAAGGACGAGTGTGCATTAATTGCCGCAAATTACAGATTGCTGAAAGGCCCGAAGGTTGCGCTCCGTCACACCCCCCTCTGTCCTGCCGGACATCTCCCCCGCAAGGGGGGATATCAGATGTGGCTGCCGCCTTCGCAAATCTTCAACGCACCAAAAGAGACGCAGGTGGCGGAGCTGCCAATCTCCCTCCTTGCGGGGGAGATGGCCGGCAGGCCAGAGGGGGGTGGGCGGGAACGCCGCGTTCGCCGCTAGCCCGGACCACCCCCATGAACTGGGATGACGTCCGCATCTTCCTCGCCGTGGCCCGCGCCGGGCAGATCCTTGGCGCCGCCAAGCGGCTGGAACTCAATCACGCCACCGTCTCGCGCCGCATCGCAGCGTTTGAGGATGCGTTACGGACAAAACTGTTTCGCCGGCTTACCACCGGCAGCGAGCTGACGCCGGCCGGCCAGCGCTTTCTCGACATTGCCGAGCGCATGGAAGCCGACATGATCGCCGCGCGCTCCGCCGTGTCGGGCGAAGGCGACGATATCTCAGGCACGGTGCGCATCGGCGCGCCCGACGGGTTTGGCGTTGCATTCCTCGCCACGCGTCTTGGCGCGCTGACCGCGCTGCACCGCGAACTCACCATCCAGCTGGTGCCGGTGCCGCGTTCCTTCTCGCTGTCGCGGCGCGAGGCCGACATCGCCATCACCGTCGAGCGGCCGAGCGAAGGCAGGCTGGTGGCGGGAAAGCTGGTCGACTACACCCTCGGCCTGTTTGCCTCGCGCGACTATGCGCAGGCGCACGGCTTACCCGAGACCGCTGCCGAACTCGGCCAGCATACGCTGATCGGCTATGTCCCAGACCTGATCGTCAGCCCGTCGCTCGACTATGCGGCGGAGTTCAGCCCGGACTGGCGCACCAGCTTCGCCATCTCCTCAGCGCTGGGCCAGGCCGAAGCGGTGCGCTCGGGCGCTGGCATCGGCATCTTGCACACCTTTGTCGCCCGCTCGATGCCGGAGCTGATCCCGCTCGACATCGTGACGCCTATCCGCCGCGCCTACTGGCTGGTCTATCATGAATCGGTCCGGCCGCTGCGCCGCGTGCAGATCGTCGCCAACTTCATCACCAAGGCGGTCGAGAGAGAGCGCGGGCTGTTTGTCTGATGGCCGCGCCGCCTTGCCCTCGCCACAAAATCGGCCAGTGTGGCAACAAGCGCGATGTCGCCTATCATTAAGGATTGGCTGCGCCGGGTGGGACACTTTTTTGCAAAGCTGGTGCGGATCAAAATGCGAGCGGTGCTCGCCATCTTGCCATTTGTCGCGCTTTCCGCCTGCGCCAATCCATGGACCGAAGTTCCGGAAGCCGAATTGCCCAAGCCGGTCCGCATCGCAATGGCCCGCCCGTCGCCTTTCGTCTTCGGCAATTACTGCGGTCCCGGCACCCGCACCGGCGACCTCTCGGCTCGCCCTGTCAATCGCCTCGACAGCGCCTGCCAAATCCATGACGCCTGCTACATCGCGCGCCATAATCATTGCGACTGCGACGGCGCGCTCGTCGGCTCGGCAAAGGCGATCCGTGATGACAAGACAGCGCCGAAAAAGATGCGCGGCGAGGCCGAGTTTTTGATCGCCACTTTCGCGCTTCCCGTCTGCAAGGTGTTTCCGCAAGGCTTCCTGCCGCCGCGCGATCCGGCTGAACTGAAGACGATGAACGGTGCGACCGGATGAACCGCGCCATCTGCCTGGCCTTGGCCGGGCTGGGGCTGGCGGCCCTTGCCGGTTGCGCCGCCCCGATCCGGCACAGCTGCGATTTCTTTCCCGATGCGAAGGATTGCGGCCGGCCGTCGCTATCGGCCGACACGCCGGGACCGCAGACTGCAGCAGCAGCGTTTTTCGGCGATGCCGGTGCCAGCGACTATGAAAGGCAGTTTCTGGCGCTGCTCGCCCACAACCAGATCGGCGCCATCGACAGGGCGAACGGCACCGGTCCGTTCGGACATGACCGCCACGCCATCGCCAACCGCGATTTCCAGGCCACCTACCGGACGCTGGAACGGCTGGCGAAGCCGGTTACCGCCGAACAGATGCCGGCAGTGAGCGGCACAGCCGGCGAAGGCCATTTCGACGGCCGCTGGCGGGTGTCGCGGCAGACGCTCTATGTCGACGCCGCCGCGCGGCCCTCCGCGCCAAAGACGTTCAGCTTTTCCGGCCTGCAGGCGCGCTCGGTCGAGATCGTGATGCGCCAGGCGGGAAAGCAGCCGGTTGAGATATCGGGCGTCTGCGACGGTGCGCTGGCGATTCGCGCCGGCGGTAGCTCGCGTGGCGTAACGAGCGGCGCCGCCTTCCGGCTCCGCCTGTCGGCCGGGCAAACCGCCAGCCTGTTAACCAGCGATGGTTTGAACCGCTGCAGCCTCAAGCTCAGTTCCAGCCTCGCACCGGCAGGCGCCCCGCTCACCATCCTGCGCGAAGAGGTTGCCTATCCGGCGATAGCCGCGCTCGACAGCCGCTACGAGCGTTGTCCAGCGCCCGATCCATCCGGCATGGATAAGCTTGCCAGCGTCTTCTACGCCGGCCGCTGGCTGTCGCAGACCTGTTCGCTGCCGCTCGGGTCACCGCGCCTGTTGCGCAAGTCGCGCGACGGCTTCAACGCCAAGGTCGAAGCGCTGCTCGGCGCGCCTTTACCCGACAGCGCCTTCGACAAGGCCGACCCCGAACTGCCGCTAGATTTCGCGCGCGCGCCGAAACTCAAGCTGGTCTATCTGTCGTCGCTGGAGTTCAAGGCCGATTTTTCCGGCCGCGTCATCGAGCGGCTGATCCGCCATCACGCAGGCCTCGGTACCAAAGTGCGCATCATGGTCACAGACGTGCTGGAGCGCGACAAGGACGACGCGCTGCTGCACCGGCTGGCGGCCGATTATCCCAATGTCGAGTTGCAGGAATATCGTTGGCGGGCCGACCACGGCGCGCCGGTCGACGAGCAGCTGTCACAGCTGCACAAGACCCATCACGTCAAGATGCTGGCGACACTTGCCGAGGATCCCGCCCGCTCGCGCGTCATCATCGGCGGCCGCAACATTCATGACGGCTTCCTGTTCCACAGGCCGATCGACCTGTCGCGCTATCCGAACCTCGAGCAATACGGCAAGACCGACGGCCTCTCGCTCAACTACTATTCGAACTGGAGCGATTTCGACATCGAGTTTGCCGACCCGGCCACGGTCGAGACGCTGGCCGCGCATCTCTCGACATTGTGGCTGCGCGACGCCGACACCAACATCGCTAGACCCTTCTCCATTCCGGTGCGCTCCGACAGCCGGCGCCCGCCGGGCACGGTGCGCCATTTCATTTCCGTGCCCTACGAGGACAACCATGCGCTAGAGACCTATTTCGTCGAGCTGATCGACACTGCCCGGCACCATATCGAGATCGTCAATCCCTACCTTAATCTGACGCCGAAGCTCAGCCTGGCCATCGAGCGGGCGCTGGCGCGCGGCGTCAGGATCGACATTGTCGGCCGCATCGACCTCAAGGGCGATATTGGCGGCAAGCTGCTGACCGCGCTCAACAAGCTGTTCGTCGAGAGATATGGCGACCGCATCAACATCCGCGAATTCAAGGCGCCCGATGTCGTGCTGCACTCCAAGATCATGATGATCGACGAAAGGCTGGTGACGATCTCGTCGGTCAATCTCAACAACCGCAGTTTCTTCCACGATCTGGAGAACGGCATGACGGTGCTCGACCCTGCCTTCTACGCCAGGATGCAGCCGGTCTATGACGACTATGTCGCCCATTCGAACCCGGTATCGACCAAGGTGACGATACCGTGGGCCTACCGATGGCTGTTCTCGAAGGGTTGGGTGAAGGAGGCGTTTTGAGGGGCTGGCGAGGCTGAAGGAATGCCGTTCTGTAGCGATCCTTTACACCCCCTCTGTCCGGTAGGACAGAGGGGGTGCTGGCCCGCGAGCTTTAAAAAGCACCCCTACCTCAAATACCGCTCCGGCCCCAGCTCCCGCACATCGATATCAGGCACCTTGCTGGAGATGATGTCGGACAGCACCTTGGCCGAGCCGCAGGCCATGGTCCAGCCAAGCGTGCCGTGCCCGGTGTTGAGATAGAGGTTGGAGAACTCGGTGCGGCCGACCAACGGCGGCCCGTCCGGCGTCATCGGCCGCAGTCCGCACCAGAAGGACGCCGCCTTGAGGTCGCCGCCATCCGGGAACAGATCGCCGACCGAATGTTCGAGGGTGCGCCGGCGCGATTCGTGCAGCCTGAGATCGAAGCCGGAAATCTCCGCCGTGCCGCCGACGCGGATGCGGTCGCCGAGCCTGGTGATCGCCACCTTGTAGGTCTCGTCCATTACCGTCGACACCGGGGCGGCGACCGCGTCCTTGATAGGAACGGTGATCGAATAGCCCTTGACCGGATAGACCGGGATCGGGCGCCTGAGCAGGCGCATGAAGCGCGCCGAATAGCTGCCCAGCGCCAGCACATAAGCGTCAGCCGCGCGCGAGCGCTGGTCGGTGCCGACGCTGACGATGCGATTGCGGTTCTTGGAGAAGCGCCGGATCTGCGTGCCGTACTCGAACGTGACGCCGCGCGCCACGCAGAGTTCGGCCAGCCGATCGGTGAACATCTTGCAGTCGCCAGTTTCGTCGCCGGGCAATCTCAGCCCACCGACAAACTTTTCCCGCACGCCGGCCAGCGCCGGCTCGGCCCCAATGCAGCCTTCGGGATCGAGCAACTCGTAGGGAACGCCATATTTCTTCAGCACTTCGACATCGCCGCCGGTGCCGTCGAGCTGCTTTTGCGTGCGAAACAGCTGCAGCGTGCCCTTGGTCCGCTCATCATAAGCGATGCCGGTCGCCTCGCGCAGCGCCTTCAGCGTGTCGCGGCTGTATTCGGCGAGCGGCACCATGCGCGCCTTGTTGATGGCATAGCGATCCGCCGTGCAGTTGCGCAGCATCTTGATGAGCCATGTCCACATATACGGATCGAAGGCCGGCCGCACCACCAGCGGGCCATGCTTCATCAACAGCCACTTGATTGCCTTCAGCGGAATGCCGGGGCCGGCCCAGGGCGAGGCATACCCTGGCGAGATCTCGCCGGCATTGGCGAAGCTGGTTTCCAGCGCCGGCCCTTTCTGGCGGTCGAACACCGTCACCTCGTGGCCGGCCTCAGCGAGATAATAGGCAGTGGTGACCCCGATAACGCCGCCGCCCAACACGAAGATCTTCATCGCATCACTCTCCACGACGACTTCCGTCAGAGGGCCGCCGCCTCCTGTCTGCCGGATTCTGCGGCGTCCGCCAAGGGGCGGCGTGTCGCGGCTCTATTCGTTGATATAGCGGCGGTGGAAGCGGGGGCCGAGACTGGTCAGGATTTCATAACCGATCGTGCCGGCATGACCGGCGGCGTCATCGACGCTCTGCGAGGGGCCCAGGAGTTCGACAAGGTCGCCCTCGCGCAGCCGGCCGGCCGGCAGGGCCGAGATGTCGAGTATGATCGAATCCATCGACACCCGCCCGACAAAGGGCAGTCGCACGCCGTCGAGCCAGGCAGCCGAAGCCGCGCGCCGGTGCCAGCCATCGGCATAGCCGAGCGAGATCGTGGCCGCGCGCAAGGGACCGCTGGCCAGAAACGCATGTCCGTAGCCGACGCCCGCGCCCTTATCGATGCCGCGTGTCTGGATGATCTTTGCCTCGAGCCGCACCACCGGCAGCATCGGGTTCGCCTCATCAGGCGTCGGATTGATGCCGTAGAGCGCAGCGCCCGGACGCGCGAGGTCGTACTGATAGCGCGGCCCAAGAAAGATGCCGGAGGAATTGTCGAGCGACGCCGGCGCCTTGGGCAGCATTTTGCGCAGCCGTTCGAACTCCCTGAGTTGCGCGTCATTGGCCGCATTGGTCGGTTCGTCCGCACGGGCCAGATGGCTCATGACGAGGACGACATCGACGCCGGCGAAAGCATCGGCCGTAAGCGCCTCGACCTCTGCCGGCGCCATGCCCAGCCGCGACATGCCGCTGTCGACCTGGATGGCGGCCTTGAGCTTGCGGCCGGCCTTTTGGCCTGCCTCGCTCCACGCCTTCAGTTGCCCGGTGCTGTTGATGACGGGAACAAGGTCGGCGGCCACCGCTTCGGGTTCCGAGCCCGGCGGCAGGCCGTTCAGCACATGGATTTCCAGCTTCGGTCCGAGTGCGTCGCGCAGCGCGACACCCTCGGTGAGATGAGCGACAAAGAAGCTGTCGCAGCCTTCGGCAACCAGTGCCGCCGCCACTTGCCGCGCGCCGAGCCCGTAACCGTCGGCCTTGACGACGCCGGCGCAGCGCACGCCGCCGAGCTTTGCCTTGAGCCGCCGGTAATTCTCCCTGACCGCGCCGAGATCGATGGTGAGAATGGCGCCGGCCGCCGCTTCGCTGATCGTATCTTTGGCTTTATGCATCGCAGATCCGACGAAGTCGGCGCTGCCCCTCATTGTCCTGCCGGACATTTCTCCCCGTCCCAATACGGGGAGTTGAAGAGCGGTCCGCGTAAGGCGGACGAAAAGCCACCTGCTTGGCTTTTCGAGTGACGAAAGCCGGCAGGCAGGTGAGGGGCAGCCCATACGCTGCGCTAAGAGGCCATTGCCCGGCGTCGTTCATATGGGTCTCGTGGCTGCGGGTGTCCCGATCAATAAAGCACGAATCAGGTGCCGTGCGAACCGTCACATCCAGCTAGGCAAGATGACGGAACGTCGCCACCACATCCTCATAGACCTTGCGTTTGAACGGCACTATCAGATCGGGCAGGTCCTGCATCGGCCGCCATGCCCATTCATCGAATTCGGCGGTGTGGCCGCCCGGCGGCGGATTGATCTGGATCTCTCTGGTCTCGCCGTGAAAGCGGTAGGCGAACCATTTCTGCGTCTGGCCGCGATAGCGGCCCTTGAGGGCGATGCCGACCAGATCGGGCGGCAGGTCGTAGTTGATCCAGTGCGGCGCCTCGGCCAGCAGCGTGACCGAGCGCATGCCGGTCTCTTCATAGAGCTCGCGCCCGGCCGCCTGCAGCGGCTCCTCGCCCTCGTCGATGCCGCCTTGCGGCATCTGCCAGAGCTGCGTGGTCCCGGCAAATTCGCTGTCCGGTTCGGCGATGCGGTGCCCGACCCAGACCAGCCCGTCGCCATTGAGGATCATCAGTCCTACGCAAGGGCGGTAAGGCAGCGTCTCGGGGTCGACAGGTTTCTTCGTCATGATCAGCCTTTTTCCGGGTCGATGGCCACCGCCGAGATCGGCACGATCTCGATACCGCGCTTTTTCGCTTCGACCGCCCAGGACGCCACGGTATCGACGGTGAGGTCGAAGGCCGAGCCGATGCCGACGGCGGAGCCTTTGGCGCGCGCGGTCGCTTCCAGCGCGTCGAGCTTTTTCAGGATGGCGCCGCGGTCCTGCACGGCGTCGATTGCCGTATCGCCGGCGACGAACGGCACACCGTCCTTCAAGGCGAGATCGGACGCCAGGCTCCGTGCGGACGAGCCGTCATCGACATAGGCAAGGCCGCGCTTGCCGAGTTCGGCCATGAACGGCCCCATCGCCGTCGCGTCGGCCGAAAAGCGAGCCCCCATATAGTTCATGACGCCGGTATAGTTGGTGGTCCGCGACAGCGCCCAGCGCAGATTCTTCAGATTCTCGTCCGGGCTTGCCGCCACTGTCAGCGTATTGCGGCCAGGATTGACATTGGGATAGTCGAACGGTTCGAGCGGCACCTGCATGACCACTTCATGCCCGCTCTGCCGTGCCGCCTGCATCCACCGGCCAATGCTGTTGCCTTGCGGCGCAAAAGCCAGCGTCACTTCGGCCGGCAGCTTGGCGATCGCCGCCTGCGTGCCGGTCTGCGACACGGCAAGCCCGCCGATGACGATTGCCACTCGAGCGCCACGCGAACCCGACCACGGCCGCGCATAGACATCGAACGGCCGCCGGCCGTCAGCGGCGCGAACCGGCAGCGGGCCGGTGTCGCTGGCCTCGATCAGCGCCCTGTCGGGGATATGCGCGATCTTCAGGTTCTGGCCGATCGTCGACGGGTCATGGATGACAATGGCTGCATTGGGCGGGCCGTCACCCTCCTGGGTTTGCACATGGATGATCTGCGGGCCGCTGGCTTTGGGCGTTTCCGCCTTCGGCGCTGCCGCCGTGGCTTGAGCAGTGGGCGCTGCGGCCGCGGGTTCGGCCGCCGCCGTCACCTTCGGCGTCGAGACCGCGATTGCTTCCGGTTTGCGGAACGGCTTCTCGCGCAGCGCGATCGCGCCGGAGATGCCGACCGCGGCCAGCACGACCAGCGTCGCCGCGACGGCGCCAGCGCTGATCCCGCGCGACGCGGCACGCGGTCGGACGGTCTGTCCGAGCGGGCGTTCGATGTCCTTGCCGACGTCAGCCAAGCCGCATCCCCCGGCGCGTGATCAGCGAAATCTTTTCGCCATGCGCAGATCCAAAACTGACGGCGCGTCCCCTGCGCCTTTTGAGGCACAGCGCCCAGCTGCCCCCGAATCAAACTGCCGGAACCTCACGGTCCCGGCAGCATTGCATCGCTTCGATTGGGCAGCCAGAGCTACCAGTCGATTTTACTGGTTAAGCACTGCCTTCTCCGGATTCGGCGGGAATGCCGGATCGGTCTTCTGGCCGCGCAGCAGCTGTTCGGCATAGATCAGCTGCAGATCGTCCTTCGGATCCGGCGGCACATAGGCAGCCGAGCCCGAGCCGGTATCGCTCTCGTCGGCCCCCTTGATGTGGCCCTTGAGGTCAGATTCACCGCGCGTCAGGTCCCTGCCCTGCAGTTCGGGCGGCAGCGGCTGGTCGACCTTGATGTCGGGCGTGATGCCCTTGCCCTGGATCGACTTGCCGGACGGCGTGTAATAGAGCGCCGTCGTCAGGCGCAGCGCGCCGTTCTCGCCAAGCGGGATGATGGTCTGCACCGAGCCCTTGCCGAATGACTGCGTGCCGACCACTGTGGCGCGGCGCAGGTCCTGCAGCGCGCCGGCGACGATCTCGGAGGCGCTGGCCGAACCGCCATTGACGAGCACGATCAGCGGCTTGGCGCCGATGTCGTCGCCTGCCTTGGCGTCGAAGCGTGTGACGTCCTTCGGGTCGCGGCCGCGGGTCGAGACGATCTCGCCACGGTCGAGGAAGGCGTCGGACACGCTCACCGCCTGGTCGAGCAGGCCGCCCGGGTTGAGCCTGAGATCGAGCACATAGCCCTTGAGCTTGTCGTTCGGCACCTGCTTCTTGATGGTGTCGATGGCGTTCTCGAGGTCGTCATAGGTCTTTTCGGTGAAGGAGGTGATCTTCATGTAGCCGATGTCGTTCTCGACCCGGAACTTGACCGCCTTGACCTTGATGATGTCGCGCACCACCGTCAACTCGATCGGCTTGTCGGCGCCCTGGCGCAGGATGGTCAGCTTGATCGGCGTGTTGACCAGGCCGCGCATCTTTTCGACCGCATCGTTGAGCGTCAGGCCGCGAACCTCTTGGCCGTCGATCTTGGCGATATAGTCGCCGGCCAGCACGCCTGCCTTGGCAGCCGGGGTGTCGTCGATCGGCGTGATCACCTTGACCAGGTCGTTCTCCATGGTGACCTCGATGCCGAGGCCGCCGAACTCACCCTTGGTCTGCACGCGCATGTCCTGCGCCTGCTCGGCATTCATGTAGGAGGAGTGCGGATCGAGCGAGGTGAGCATGCCGTTGATGGCGTTTTCGACCAGCGACTTGTCGTCCGGCGGCGTCACATACTGCGCCCGCACGCGCTCGAAGATGTCGCCGAAGATCGCCAGTTGCTTGTAGGTCTCGGAGCCTGCAGCGTTCGCCGTCGAGCCGGGCGCGCCATAGACCAGGCTCATCGCTGACGCGCCCATCAGCGCACCGGCAATAAGAAGCGACAGTTTCCGCATCATTTCACGTCCTTCCAGAGAAGCGGTCCGCCCACCATGGGGTCGGATCGACGGGTTTTCCATCCTTGCGGAACTCGACATAGAGTTCCGGCGTGGCATTTCCATTCTTCGAGGCCGAGGTGCTTGCCACCCGGGCCTCTCCCATCGCGCCGACCGGCTCTCCTGCGAGCACCGACTGGCCAGACGCGACGCTGATTCTGCTCATCCCCGCCAGGACGACATGATAGCCGTCTCCCGCATTGAGGATCAAGAGTTGACCATAGGAGCGAAAAGGCCCCGCATAAAGCACATTTCCGTCCGCCGGTGCCGTGACGATGGCTCCCGATTGTGTCGCAACCATGTCGCCAAGCATCACCGCGCCGTTACCGTCATCGGCCCCGAAACGCAGCTTGATCTTGCCGGTGACCGGCAGCGAGACTTGTCCCTGAAGTGCCGAAAACGGCGCGGCGGCGGTGAGGCGGTTGCCTTCCGGCACGGGCAGCGAAGCCAGCTCCGTCGACGCGGTTGTGCCTGCATCAGCGTTATCGGCGTCCGGCTTATCGCTGTCGGCCGCTTTCTGTTCGCCTGCCTTGACGGCATCCGCCGCCTTGCGGCTCTTGTCGGCTTCAAGCGAAGCGATCAGCTCTTTCAGGCCGCCGGCCTTGGCCGCAAGCGCCTGGGACCGCTGCTTTTCAGCGGCCATCGCCGTCCAGGTGTCCGCCTCGAGCTTCTGCTTGGCTTCGAGCAGCATGGAGAGGCGTTTCTTTTCCGCCGTCTGCTCGCCGACCGCCGCCGTCAGCCGCGTCCGCTCGGCCTCGATCGAGGCCGTCACCCGGGTCTGTTCCCTGAGGTCGGCCAGCAATTTGTCGGTCTGCTGGCGCAGTTCCGGCACCACTGCGCCGAGCAGGATGGCGCTGCGCACCGACGACAGCGCGTCTTCCGGCTTGACCAGGATCGCCGGCGGCGGATTGAGCCCCATGCGCTGCAGCGCCCCCAGCACCTCGGCCAGCACGTCGCGCCGCGCCGCCAGCGAGACACGGATCTTCTGTTCCTCGCCCTTCAGTCCTTCGAGCCTGGCGCCGATATCCTCGATGTCCTGGCCGAGCTTCTGCTCGGTCATAGCCGACTGGATAAGCGCCGCGGTGATCGAGGCATGGTCCTTCTTGACCGAAGCAATGTCGGCGGCGAGCTTGGCCAGCCGTTCGGACGACAGCGTGATCTCGGCCGACACCTTCTCATATTCGGCACGGCTCAGATCGGGGTCGGGCGCCACGTCCAGCGTATTTTCGGCCCGTGCAAGCCCGAGCGACAGCAAAACCACCGCCGCAGCGATGCCGCAGCGCGCGTGCCGGAAGCCCGTTCGTGATTTCCCGTTGTCAGCCATTGAAGCCCGACTCTATGCGTGGCTTCGTTAACGAACCATCAACCATGATCGAACCGAAGCCTAGCACAAAACAGCCGCGCATTGGGGCGGAAATCCGGACGATTGACCCTCGACCCACTGATTTACGAACGGTGGTAGGGATGTCCCGAAAGAATCGTTGCCGCCCGATAGAGCTGCTCGCCCAGCATGACACGCACCAGTTGGTGCGGCCAGGTCGCCGCGCCGAACGAGACCATCAGCTCAGCCTGATCGCGAACCGACTGGTCGTGCCCGTCGGCGCCGCCAATGGCGATGACCAACGCCTTGCGTCCGCCATCGCGCAGCTGGCCGATACGGCTGGCGAAATCGTCTGAGGACAGGTTTTTGCCGCGTTCGTCGAGCAGGAACAGCGCCGTGCCCGGCTGCAGCTGTGCCTGCAGCTTCTGGCCTTCCTCGCGGCGGCGCTCATTAGCGTTCTGGGCTCGTCCCTCGGCGATCTCGGCGACACCAGAGAATTCGAACCCGATCGCCGGGCCGCTCTTGGCGAAACGCTCGAAATAGCGGTCGGCGAGCTCTCTCTCGGGGCCGGCCTTCATCCGGCCCACGGCATGAACTGCTATCTTCATCCCTGCCTCGGCGAGCTTTCAATCCATGTCGCACCCAGGATGGTTACGACATGAGACGAAGCTCAGTGCAAGGTCTCTTCCTCGAGGTCCGGCGCCTGCCACATCTTTTCAAGATTGTAGAACTCGCGGACTTCTGGGCGGAAGACATGGACGATGATGTCGCCTGAATCGATCAGGACCCAGTCGGCGCCGGACAGCCCCTCGACGCGCGCCGTGCCGAGACCGGCATCCTTGAGCGCCTTGAGGAGGTGGTCGGCGACAGCCGAGACATGACGGTGCGACCGGCCCGACGCGATGACCATATAGTCGCCGAGGCTCGATTTCCGCTGAATGTCGATTGAGACAATATTTTCGGCCTTGGAGTCTTCCAGACTGGCAAGGACTGTCTTGATGGCACGGGACACGGCGTCATCTACGCTGATCCTGGCCGGCGAAGGCATGATGTCAGCCTTCTTCCGCAATGCTGTTCTCAGTGTATTTCCTTTCGCAGCAAGAACAACCAAATCACCCACGAAATCAGGTGACACCCTATAGATAGGCAGAGTTCCCTTGCAGTTTCAAGACGGGAGGCCCTGCCACCGCGAACGCAGTGCAAGACTTCCGGTTCCGGAGCCTTGAGAAAAATCGGAACCCATGGCCGCGGCAGGGGTTATCGACACACCCCCCAAACGGATTTTCCTGATGCCAATCGACCCCCAGAACACGCTGCTCACCGTGCAGGCTGGCCTTGCGCAACTCAGCACACTGATCGTTTCCTATTCCTTCTCCGCCATCGGCGCCATCATCCTGCTGGTCGTCGGCTATCTCGTCGCCGGGCTCGCAGAACGATCGATCTCAGCCGGCCTCGGCCATATCCATGGTTTCGACGCGACGCTGCGCCATTTCTTCTCGAAGATCGTGCGCTACGCCATCCTGATCCTGGTGGTCATCATGGTGCTCGGCCAGTTCGGCGTTCAGACGGCCTCGATCATCGCCGCCATCGGCGCCATCGGGCTGGCAATCGGCCTGGCGCTGCAAGGCACGCTGCAGAACATCGCCGCAGGCATCATGCTTCTGGCGCTCAGGCCATTCCGCATCGGCGAATATGTCGAGGTCGGCGCCATTTCCGGCACCGTCGAGGAAGTCGGCCTGTTCGCCACCAAGCTCCGCACGACAGACGGCGTCTATGTGCTGGCGCCCAATTCGACGCTATGGAACCAGCCGGTGCGCAATTTTACCCGCAACGGCGTGCGCCGCGGCGATATCACGCTGAGCATCGGCTCCTGGAACGACATCGACCTGGCGCAGAAAACCATGCTGGGCGTTGCCGGCAGCGAGCGCCGCGTCAAGCGAGAGCCGGCGCCGATCGCCTTCGTTGCCACCGTGGGCGATGCCAGCGTCGCCATCACCTTGCGCTACTGGACCACGGCGGCGGATTTCTTCGCCACCCAGATCGATCTCACCAAACGCGTCAAGCAGGCCTTCGACGCCGAAGCCATTTCGGTTCCCGCACCTCCGCCGGAGGCCCGACAGGAAACTGCCGCCACCAGGCAGTAGGAGCTGTGAAACCGTTCAGCGCTGATCTTCCGGGGCGTAGGCGAGCTCCACCGGCAATGGCGCCTGCGCCGACATCGGCGCGAAACTGCCGGTCGCCGTGGCGGGAACGGCCTGCGTCGTCGCCACTCGCCACAGCACGAACAGGCAGAACACGGTGGCGATGATGATCGCCACATAGATGAAGGCCTGCGTTCCATAGACGGCCGACAGGGCCGTCACGATACCTGGTACGATGAAACCCGACAGCGACCAGGCAAACAGGAGCGAACTCGACAGCGCCACCATGTCGTCCTTGCCGGCGCGATCGGCGGCGTGTGCGCTGGCGAGCGAATAGATCGATTCCGAGGCGCCGTCCCAGATCACATAGATCACCACCAGCACCGCCAGAGCGCCACCGTCAAAGCCGATAGCCAGAATACCGGCAACGATGGCCAGTGCCGCAGCGCCGGCCAGCACGTAACGGCGATCGGTACGGTCGGAAATCCAGCCGAGCGGGATCTGCAGGATCAGCGTGCCGACGGGCATGGCCGACAAAAGCAGCGCCACATCGGCCTGGCTGTAGCCTTTGGCCGTGGCGTGGATCGGCGCAAAGCCGGCGATCGCCATCGACAGACCGCCAACGGCGAGCATGCCGGCCACTCCGACCGGCGAAATCCGCCAGGCGCGACCGAGCGCCACGGAGGCTGCGCGAGGTGGCGGCGGTTGAGCCAACCGCGTCATGCCGACCGGCAGGATCGACACCGCGGTGAAGGCAATGCCGATCAGCGGCGCCTGCGCCGTCGCGATGTCGACCGCCGCCAGCAGGGCATAGCCGACGCCAAGTCCGGCGACATAGGCGACGTAAAACACCGCCATCACCCGGCCGCGAATGGCGTTTGCGACGGCATCGTTGAGCCAGCTCTGGGCGACGATGAACAGGCCGCATATTGCAAAACCGTAAAGCGCGCGCGCCGCGATCCACAGCAATGGATAGGTGCCGGCGCCGATGGCGGCATTGGACAGCGCTATCAGCGCCGACAGCACCATGAAGGCGCGGGCGTGCCCGACGCGGCGCACCAGCGGCCCGGTCAGGATACAGCCGGCAAGCCCGCCGGCCGACAGGCCGGTGATGATCAGCCCGGCCCAGGTCGGATCGAAGCGCTCGACGCCAAGCCGGACCGGGATATAGGCGAACATCAACCCGTCGCCGACCGCGATCAGCGCCATCGACATGATTACGCTGGCAATGGCGATCACGGGCGCCGGCGGGGCGCCATGATTGTGGTCGATGTCGGTCTGGTTCACTGAATTGGCCATATCCAGCGCAGCATCGCCCAGCGGATCGCGAAAGGCCGCCGTAAAAGCGACATCGGCGATCTGGCCTTACGAGTTACCCCTTGGCTTGCTTGCGAATAGCACTCGATGACAGCGACGAACGCGGGCCGTGAATAAAAGTCCAGGCCGGCGCCTTCATGCGGGCGAGCCGGGGCGCGTCACCCTCGTCGACGCGGGCATAGTCGAAGGTCTTGGCCACGACCGAGGACAGGAAGGACAGCGTCGCGCCCGGGCGGTCGATGACCGCGATGGGGAAGGTCATGACGATCTGGCGCCAGCGCTGCCAACGGTGGAAATCGCGGAGTGAGTCGGCGCCCATGATCCAGACGAAGTCGACGCCGGGATTGCGTGCCTTGACCAGCGCCAGCGTGTCGGCGGTGAAGCGAATATGATGCGCCGCCTCGAAGGCGGTGACCTTGATCTTCGGGTTCTTGGCGATCTGCTCCGACTGCAGCAGCCGGTCGCTCAGCGGCGCCAATTCCCTGGTGCTCTTCAGCGGATTGCCTGGCGTCACCATCCACCAGAGCTGGTCGAGCGCCAGCCGCCTGAGCGCGATTTCCGCCACCAGCGCATGGCCGGCATGCGGCGGGTTGAACGAGCCGCCGAACAGACCGACGGCAAGGCCTTTCTCGGCATGCGGCATGCGGAGGTAGTGCGAGGGGATGGCGGGCTGAAGGGACGACAGCATGGTGCTAGGCACCCCCCTCTGCCCTACCGGGCATCTCCCCCGCAAGGGGGGAGATCAGCAGCTTCGGCAAAGGCACTTTTCTTGCAACGTTAGTGATTGGCGAAAGCGGAAGAAAAAGCTGATCTCCCCCCTTGCGGGGGAGATGTCCGGCAGGACAGAGGGGGGTGTCTGGGCTCAATGCCTCAAGCCCTGACGCGAATGATTCAAGGCCTCACCTGTCCCGACCCGCGCACGCGGTATTTGAACGAGGTCAGCTGTTCGACGCCAACCGGTCCGCGCGCATGCATCTTGCCGGTGGCGATGCCGATCTCGGCGCCCATGCCGAATTCGCCGCCATCGGCGAACTGCGTCGAGGCATTGTGCAAAAGGATCGCCGAGTCGATCTCGTTGAAGAACCGCTCGACCGCTTTGGTATCCTCGGCGATGATCGCCTCGGTGTGGTGTGAGGAGAACGTCTCGATATGGTCGATGGCACCGGCAATTCCGTCTACCAGCTTTACCGCGATGATGGCCTCGAGATATTCGGTCACCCAGTCGGCATCGGTCGCCGGCTTGGCGTCGAAGAACAGCTTCATCACTTCCTGATCGGCATGGATCTCGCAGCCGGCGGCGCGTAGCGCGTCGAGGATCGGCACCAGATGCGTGGAGGCCACCGCGCGGTCGACCAGCAAAGTCTCTGCAGCGCCACAGACACCGGTGCGCCGCATCTTGGCGTTGACGGCGATCCTGACCGCCATGTCGAGATCGGCCGAGCGGTCGATGTAGAGATGGCAGATGCCTTCAAGATGGGCAAAGACCGGCACCCGCGCCTCGCTCTGGACGCGCCCGACCAGGCTCTTGCCGCCCCGCGGAATGATGACGTCGAGATTGCCGGAAAGCCCTTTCAGCATCTCACCGACGGCGGCGCGGTCAGTGGTCGGCACCAACTGGATGGCGTCTTCGGGCAGGCCGGCGGCCTTCAACCCCTCGACCAGGCAGGCATGGATGGCGGCGGACGAATTGAGCGAGTCCGAGCCGCCGCGCAGGATCACCGGATTGCCGGCCTTGAGGCAGAGTGCGCCGGCATCCGCCGTCACATTCGGCCGGCTTTCATAAATGACGCCGACAACGCCGAGCGGCGTGCGCACGCGCTCGATCTGCAGGCCGTTGGGGCGATCCCAGGCCGCGATCACATCGCCGACCGGGTTCCTGAGCTCGGCGATTTCACGTATGCCATCCGCCATGGCACGGGTGCGCGCCGGATCGAGCTTCAACCGGTCCATGAAGGAGCCGGACAAGCCCGATTCGTGTCCGTTAGAGACATCGATGGCGTTGGCATCGAGAATCTGCTGCTGGCGCGCGATGATCGCGTCGGCCATGGCGAGAAGTGCGGCATCCTTGGCGGCGGCGGTCGCAATCGCCAACGGTCGGGCGGCCGCGCGGGCGCGGCGGCCGATATCAGCCATCAGCGCGACGGTGTCATCCCCGGATTGTTCATGCAACTTCAGCATGTCTCATCCTCCGCTTACCTCGCCCCCGGCCCATAGCTGGCCGGCAGGCCGTATCTGGTCACCCGGATCGCTCACCACCAGATCGTCCCTGTGAATCATCGCCGAGCGCGCCTCGTAGCCGAGCACGGTTTCGATCTCGGCGGTCTTCAGGCCTGCGATCCTTACGGCATCGGCGGCATCATAGGCAACCAGCCCGCGCGCGATCTCGCGCCCGTCGGGCGACAGGATCGCCACCGTGTCGCCACGCGAGAAATTGCCGCTGACCAGCCTGACGCCCGCCGGCAGCAGCGATTTGCCGGACAGCAGCGCACCGATGGCGCCGGCGTCGACGGTGAGCCGCCCGGCCGGTTCGAGCTGGCCGGCGATCCAGGTCTTGTAGCCTTTCACCGGATTGGCGCTCGGCCTGAAGAAGGTGGCGCGCTCGCCACGCTCAATCGCCATCAGTGGCGACAGCCTGGTGCCCGAGGTGATGATCATGGCGGTGCCGGCGGCGGTGGCGATCTTGCCGGCATCGAGCTTGGTGCGCATGCCGCCGCGCGACAGTTCGGAAGCGGCCGCCCCCGCCATTGCTTCGATATCGGGTGTAATGCGGTCGACCACCGGAATGAATTTCGCAGCGGGATCGCGCGCCGGCGGCGCCGTATAGAGCCCGTCAATGTCGGAGAGCAGCACCAGCAGGTCGGCGCCCATCATGGTCGCCACCCGGGCCGCCAGCCGGTCATTGTCGCCATAGCGGATTTCGGAGGTCGCCACCGTGTCGTTCTCATTGATGACCGGCACCGCCTTCATCTTGAGCAGCGTCGAGATCGTCGCGCGGGCATTCAGATAGCGACGGCGCTCCTCGGTGTCGCCGAGCGTCAGCAGGATCTGGCCCGATTTCAGCGAGCCCTTGCCCAGCGCATCCGACCACGCGCCGGCCAGCGCGATCTGGCCGACGGCCGCAGCCGCCTGGCTTTCTTCCAGCTTCAATGCCCGTTTGCCGAGACCGAGAATGGTCCGGCCGAGCGCAATGGCGCCGGAGGACACGACCAGGATCTCGGCGCCGCCCTTGGCCAGCACTGCAATATCCTCGGCAAGCGAAGCCAGCCAGTCGCGCTTCAGGCCGCTGGTGCGGTCGACCAGCAAGGCCGAACCGATCTTGACCGTGATGCGCCGGTATTTTGTCAGCGACTGCGCCGTCATCGCTATCGGTCCCAGCGGGTCTCGACGGGAGCGGCGGCCCTGTCGCGCGCTTCGCCGACAACCGCCATCAGCGCGCGCAGCACCGCTTCGACGCCCTCGCCGGTGGCCGCCGACAGCAGCATCGGCGCGCGGCCGGCAGCGCGTTTGAGCGACGCAACCTTCTTCTTGCGCTCATCGGCGTCAAGGATATCCACCTGGCTGAGCGCGACGATTTCGACCTTCTCGATCAGCCCATTGCCATAGGCGTCGAGCTCGGCGCGCACGGTCTTATAGGCTTTGCCCGGATTTTCCTCGTGCGCCGAAACCAGATGCAAAAGCACACGCGTGCGCTCGACATGGCCGAGGAACCGGTCGCCGATGCCGACACCCTCATGCGCGCCCTCGATGAGGCCCGGAATGTCGGCGATGACGAATTCGCGCGCATCGATCCGGGCAACGCCGAGACCTGGATGCAGCGTGGTGAAGGGGTAGTCGGCGATCTTTGGCTTGGCCGCAGTGACGGTTGCCAGAAAAGTCGACTTGCCGGCATTGGGCAGCCCGACCAGGCCGGCGTCGGCAATCAGCTTCAGCCGCAGCCAGACATTCATCTCTTCGCCGGGCTGGCCCGGATTGGCGCGGCGAGGCGCCTGGTTGGTCGAGGTTTTGAAATGCTGGTTGCCGAAACCGCCATTGCCGCCCTTGGCCAGCAGGAAGCGCTGGCCGACCACGGTCAGGTCGCAGATCAGCGTCTCATTGTCCTCGGCAAACACCTGGGTTCCGGCCGGCACCTTGAGCGTCACATCGGCGCCCTTGGCGCCGGTCATGTTGCGGCCCATGCCGTGGACGCCGGTCTTGGCCTTGAAATGCTGCTGATAGCGATAGTCGATCAGCGTGTTGAGGCCGTTGACCGCTTCCAGCCAGACATCGCCGCCGCGGCCGCCGTCGCCGCCATCCGGGCCGCCGAATTCGATGAATTTTTCGCGCCGGAACGACACAGAGCCGGCGCCACCGTCGCCCGAGCGGATATAAACCTTGGCTTGATCGAGAAATTTCATTGGACTACGCAGTTTCTGTTGGCCTTGCGGCTTTGCTATAGATCTTGCGCCTTGCTCTAAACCAAGGCGCGGCCAAGGGCGAGGCCGTTTTGCGACTAAAGCGCCGGATGCCCTTTTGTCGGGGACGCGGTAGCAGTGTTCGCGGACGGAGCTTGAAGGGCGCGGGAATGAAGGTTGTAAGCTACAACATCCAGCACGGTATCGGTCTAGATGGCCGCTACGATCTCGGCCGCATCACCGAGGCGGTTCGCGGCGCCGACGTGATCGCGCTGCAGGAAGTGACCCGCAACAATCCGAGGAACGGCAACCGCGACATGGTCGCCGAGATCGGCGACGCGCTGCCCGAATATTTTGCCGCCTACGGCAGCAATTTCGAGGTCAATGTCGGCTCGCGCCTGGAGGCCGGCCGCGCCATCACCACCACTTTCCAGCTCGGCAACATGGTGCTGTCGAAGACGCCGATCCATCTGTCGCGCAATCTGCTTTTGCCGCGCAGCCGCAGCCTTGAGGCGATGAACTTCCAGCGCGGCGCACTCGAGGCGTTGGTCGAGACCCCGCTCGGCTTCATCCGCTTCTATTCCACGCATCTCGACCATCGCAGTCCGGTTGAACGCGCCAGCCAGATCCGGTTCCTGCGCCAGCGCCTGTTGAACTATGCCTTCGAGGGCGGCGGCCTCTCCGGCATTCCCGAGATCGGCCTGCCGGACCTGCCCTATCCCGAAGCCTTCATCGTCATGGGCGACTTCAACATGCTGCCCGGCTCGGCCGAATATGTCGAACTCGTCGGCCGCCCGGATCATGAATTCGGCATGCCCTTGACCGCCGATCTCGCCGTCGACGTCGCCCAGCGCCTCAACACGCCGGACGTCGTCACCTGGGTCGATCCCACGCGACCCGAAGACACAAGCCGCCACAAGCGCATCGACTACATCTTTACCTCGGCCTCGCTCGCCGGATCGCTGAAGCGCCTGTGGGTCGACCCGCAAGCGGTCGGTTCGGACCATCTCCCGATTTGGGTCGAGATGGGCTGAGTTGAGCCCGATCCACAACCAACGTTGCCAAACCTGTCGTTTGGAGGCACGCGCCTAGGTGTGTTGAGATTCAGGTCAGGCCGAGCCGAAAACACTGGTTTTCGAGAACCGGAGCGGAGCGTACTTAAGTACGTGCACCGGAAGCGCATAAACCCGCGTTTGCAGGCCGGCCTCACCTGAATATCAAAACACCTAGAAATGCACCCAGTTGCGCAGGCTGATCCAGGTCTTTCTGTCCAGCCGGTACCGCTCGACCGGCACCTGGCCGGCGACGATCGAGTTCAGCATGCCCTGGCCGGCATACTGGAAGCCGCATTTGTGGATGACCCGGCGCGAGGCCGGATTGATCACCCGCGTCGAAGCCTGCAGCACCTGGATCGACGTCCGTTGGAAGGCGAGGTCGACCAACGCGTGCGCGGCCTCCGTCGCATAGCCGCGCTTCCAATAGGGCTCGCCGATCCAGTAGCCGAGTTCCAGCCCGCGATCGGTCATGTTGAGGCCGGCGCAGCCGACGAAAATGTCGGTGCCGGCGAGCGTCAGGGCGTAGGCGATGCCGGCCCGGCGCGACCTGGTCATGGCCAGGAAGGCGCGTGCCTCGGCCTCGCCATAGGGGTGCGGCATGCGGGCCAGCATCTCGGCGACGTGACGGTTGTCGGCAAGCTCGACCAGTTGCGCGATGTCGGCTTCACACGGGGCGCGCATCACCAGCCGCTCCGTGGCCAGCACCGGGCAATCTATCGCGTAACTTTCGTCTTCGGTGTCTTCCGCTTCGGCAACCATTCGACGTCCTCCAGGCAAGAAAAAAGGGGAGATGGAAAACCCATCTCCCCTGATCCTTTTCCTGGCTCCATTCAATGGTTTGGCCAGACACCGGTTCCCGAGATGGGCGCCGGTTTTATAGTGCGGACCGGCTACTCCGCGGCTTTGGTAATCGGGTTGACCGATACGTAGGTTCGGCCGTTGGCTTTTTTGTTGAAGGTGACTGCGCCGGTCTCGAGCGCAAAAAGGGTGTGGTCCGTGCCCATGCCGACATTGACGCCGGGATGCCAGGTGGTGCCGCGTTGACGGATGATGATGTTGCCCGGGATGACGGCTTCGCCGCCGAACTTCTTCACGCCCAGACGCTTGGAATGCGAGTCGCGACCGTTGCGCGACGAGCCGCCAGCTTTCTTGTGTGCCATCTAACTAACTCCGATGCGCCCTGGGGCGCTTGAATGGTCTTATGAACGCGTTCGCGTTCCGTTTCAAGTCCGATCCGGCAACCTTGTCGCCGGTTCGTTTTACTTCTTCGCCAGTTCCTTGGCCTGCTCGCGCCAGTCGTTGATCTGGTCGGTGCTGAAGGGCATGTGCGCGTCGATCTTGGCCACGTCCTTGTCCGACAGCTTGGCAAGCTGGGCGAAGGTGGTGATGCCCTGCTCGTGCAGCTGGCCGGCGGCAACCGGGCCGATGCCCTTGATCACGGCCAAATCGTCCGGCTCGCCCTTCGGCGCCTTGAACAGCGGCGCGGCGACGGCGGTCTCCGTCTTGGCTTCATCCTTCGGAGCAGCCTCGGCTTTGGCTTCCTTCTTCGCCTTGGCTTCCTTCGGCGCGGCCTCAGCCTTCGCCTCGGGCGCTACGTCAGCCTTGACTTCCTTGGCTTCCACCTTGGCTGCGGCCTTCTTGGAAGGCTTGGCGCCACCCAGCAGGATCTCGGCGATCCGCACGGTGGTCAGAAGCTGGCGGTGGCCGATCTTGCGGCGCGAATTCTGCCGGCGGCGCTTCTTGAAAGCGATGACGGTGCGGTTCTTGCCCTGCTCGACGACTTCCGCCGTGACCAGAGCGCCATCGACGAACGGGGCGCCGAAGGTGACATTTTCGCCTTCGCCATGGGCGAGGACGCTGCCGATTTCGACGATATCGCCGACATTGGCTTCGAGCTTCTCGATCTTCAGGAGATCGTTGGCGGCAACGCGATACTGCTTACCGCCCGTTTTAATGACTGCGAACATTTTTTGCCTTTCGCTGTTCGGTCGGCCTCGATGAGCCGCGTCACGCGGTTCGGCCGTCTTTTTGTCAGTCTGCGGGTTCGAAAAACAAGCGGCGTGGAAGAACCCTCCACGCCGATTGCGCGCTTCCCCTAACCGAAGGTTCGGTACGAGTCAAGGCAAACGGCCGGATTCCTTGGCCATGCGGCCTCCTTGCCGCGCCCGATCCCTCCGGTCGAGGACCGGTTGGCCCCATCTGCCGACGTGGCCGCAACGCAGCCCTCCAGACAGAGCCCGCACAGGAAGCTGAATTTCCCAGTGAATTTGGCCTTGTAACCTGCCCGCCCAGCCGTTATCTAGTGCGCCGCGCCGGCAACGGCCGACCATGACCGCGGAGAGGTGGCAGAGTGGTCGAATGCACCGCACTCGAAATGCGGCATGGGTGCAAGCCCATCGGGGGTTCGAATCCCCCCCTCTCCGCCAAAAACTATCGATGTCATTAACTTACTGGTTTTATTGCCATTCGAGTGGATGGCCATGGGAGCGGTGCCCCACTGCGGTGCCCCAAGATTTCATATAGGCTACAGGCTCGATTCGTTATCGCCTTCCGTTGGCGGGGACTAGATTCGTATGTTTGCATTTTCAAAGCGTTGGGGCTGGCGCCTTATTTGGCACGAATACCGGCAACATCTATTGCGAGATGGACGGTCCTGAGACGGGGTTTAGCATACGTATCCGCTTCATGGACCAAACATTTGGATTAGCAGTGTATGAAGGCAGGGGGAGCTTTGATGGCTCAGCCCTTCGCTTTGCAGCGACGCCCGTTCAGGCTGAATCAGGCGTAAAAGTTGCCCCTATCAAAGGAAAGGGCGATCTAAATTCAAAGGGCTCCATATCCGGCGACTGGGAATCAGAGCTTGGCACCGCCGGCACATTTGTCCTTCACCCTCATGACCCCACAGACCCGGTTAGCCTGATAGAGACTACAAACGAACTTGCCGAAACGATTCACACCGAGAACAGGACACTCGGATCGATCCGTCTTTATAGGGCCGACTTCGAGGAAATGGTGGCGGCAGTCCGCAAGGACTTCAAGGCCGGCCAATTATTTGTAACATTCAGCGACCGGAAGACAAAGCGAACCATGACTGTCGAGCAGTTCATGGAGGCCAGCAAGAATCTTTCAACAATTACTTATCTGAGGCTAAATGTTCAAGAGAGAGAAAGTCCCAACATTAATCGGATCGCCATGGTCGAGTTGGATTCGAGCGGCGAGAACGCAATTCTAGTTCAGGGTGGACAAGAATCGTGGGCCAGAGGTGAAGCGGATTTCCTCAAATCGATCGCGGAACGCGGGCTTACAAGAACAATCACCTCTATCAAGAAATTTGGGCTCAACATAAATGGACTGATGTTCGTCATCGGACTCGCGGCTTTGCCCGACTTGACCTTTGGGAAGAGGCTGCTTTTTCTCGCAATCCTGTTTACCATCATGGTGGTCATAATGGGTCTGCACAAAGCCTTTGTCAGCAATGCGTTGATCTTCATGAACGAGGAACGGCCCCGAACTCTAAGGATTTATTCGGAGCAAGTTGTTTCGGTGATTATCGCCACGCTAGCCGGCACGCTTGCAGCAGCAGCGTACGGTGCCCTCAGTGGGAAGCTCGCCGGCGCTTTGCAAGCTATCGGCGCATTCTTCGTCGCCAATCCTTAGATCGCGGCGCTCGTGAGAAAAGTCGTCATTTCTTAACCAAAGGGATTTCGAAACCTAGTTCATCAAGCTGCTGAGATCATCTCCTTATCTCCAGTCTCAGCATTTGGCATCGTGCCGGTCGTCGATCGGGCTGCCGCTAGGCAACGAGGCCTTGCCTGATCTGGTTTACGTCTTCGATCGGCACGGGATGCCCGGTGAGGAAGCCCTGCATCAAATTTACCCCCAGGCGCTGCAGCAATATGTACTGCTCCTCTGTTTCAACGCCCTCGGCGAGCACGACATGGCCGAGATTGCGAAGCAGCCCGACCATGTCCCGCAACAGGCTCAAGCCACGAGACGTCTGGCAATCGTGGAGGAAGCTGCGATCAATCTTGACCACGTCGAATTTGAAGCGGCGGAGCCATGTCAGGCCGGCAAATCCCGTTCCGAAGTCGTCCAGCCAGATCTGAACGCCGAGTTTTCGCAACCGCTCCACGTTTCTTACCGCTTGCGCCTCCAGAAAGATGTCACTGCCTTCGGTGATTTCGATGGCCAGTTTCTGGGGCGCAAGGCCGTGCCTGCCAAGGATTTCGGTGATCCGGAGCGAAAAGTTGGGAGCCTTGAGCTGAAGAACGGAGACGTTCACCGTCACGACCGAGCCCAATCCGTATTCCGCCATGTCACCGCAGGCTCGATCGATCAGCCACGTACCCAGTTCCACGATCGCTCCGGTCTGCTCGGCAACGGGTATGAATACGGACGGACTGATCATGGTGCCGTCGAAGTCGCATACCCGCATCAGACTCTCGTGGCCCAGCACGCGTCCCGACGCCAGCTCGCGAATTGGCTGGTAGGCGACAGAAACGAGCTGGTTGGAAACTGCCACCTTCAGCAGTTCTGAAAGATTTTCGCCGGAGCGATCCTGGCTGGTGGCGTGTGGGTCGTAAATCGTGAACGTAGCCCGACCGGCAAACTTGGACGCGTAGAGTGCGCGGTCAGCTTCCTGCAGCAGGATTCTAAGCTCTATGCTCTGATCGGCGCGCGTCAACGACGCTCCGGCACTGATCGTGACGATGTTGAGCTTGTCGCCCCGGTCAGGGTGATAGATATCCAAATCCTCTACAGCGCGACAGAATTTATTCGTTATCTCATGAAGGTGAGCCCGCCCGGTGACCTTGCAGAGAATGACGAATTCTTCTCCGCCATAGCGGGCCGCGATGGCGTTGTTGGCAGCCGCCATCTCGGAAAGGACATGGGCGAGTTTGATCAGGCAATCGTCGCCGGCCTGATGACCAAGTCCGTCATTGAACCTTTTGAAGTAGTCGACGTCGATCAGAATGAGCCCTATCTCGTCGTCGTCTGCGGCCCAGTCTTCGCGCAGCTCCGAGAATTCTCGAATGATCGCCCTGCGGTTCTTCATTCCCGTGAGCGGATCGGTGTCGGCGATTTCGGTTAGCTTCTGCCCCTTCTTGATAGCAGCCTGCTCCTGGAACTGCGCCCGAAGCGCGTGCAGGAAAGTCTGGTACCGCTCCAGGCTCAGCCGCCAGGAAAGATAAAGCGACAAGACGAGACAGTTCACGAAATAGGCCGACAGCACGATGCGGCCGGCGATGTCGGCCTGAAGGGAGAACATCGCGGCGTACACAAAGCTTGCGGCGACCGTCGCGGAGGCAAGGGCTGAAAGCCAAAAACGGAAGTTGAAGAACAGATTCGCACCCAGGATGAACACTGTGCCAAAAACCATGAAATGGGAGAGGGCATCCTGATGCTCTGTTCCAACAGCGGAGACGAGCCACCCAAGGGCACCGGAGACAATCGCCAGCGCTGCTACAAGGTGCAAGGTGGCAAGGGCAAAGCCCCGTCGGGCGACAAATTCGACAAGCGCCAGGGAAGTGATCCCTAGCGTAACGCGCGTCAAAACAAGCCGGCCGGCGACATCCGGAAAGAGAAACCAATCGAAAAGGCCATAGGCCACATAGCTGAATACAGCAGCCGCAATACCCCATCGCACAAGGCTGCGATTCTCATCGGCATCCTTCTGCAGGAACAGTGTCAGGAGTTCCGGATCGGCGGAATGCCACCGCGGACGTCCAATCGCTGCCGCCACCTTCTGGGCAACGTCCTCGCTCAGTTGCATCGCAACGCTCCTCCGCGATCTCCAGTAGCGAATGCAACAGCCGACGTCGCCTGCGGTCGGGGAATGAAGACGTCCCTGTCCGCAAGAAAAGTCAGATGTCGCTAACCGAGGGTAAACGGGCGGTTCGGATTTAGCCAGTTTGCAGGATTGACGGCCGTTCCGTTGATTAAAATTTCACTAAAATTTTATTAAAATTGTTAGCATTGGTTGGCGGCGCACCTATGCTGCTGGCCGGGGACCGGGGCGGTAAACCGGAGAGTAAACGGCATGCCTATCAAGCCAAAACTGCAGCTCGACCAATACAGCCTGGTCACCACCAGGCTGATGAAGAAACATGTTGCGACCTCCGAAGAGGCGGCTGACTCCGACGAGTTGAGGGACAGCACGGCCCAGCTCGCCCTGATACTGGACCTTGCTCATCAAGCCTTTGCGCGAAACAAACCGGCCGCTCCCGTCGTCCATCGTTTGGCGGGGCGACTCCACAAGCTCCGCCGGCAGGTTGCTACCGCGGTTTGGCAGAAACTCGTTCCTTTGGCTCAGCAGCATCGGGTCGCGGAATATTTGCTCCAGGACCCGTTCACGCGGTGGTCGGTCGAAAAACCGCGCGGGTATTCGGGCGATGCAGGCCTGCTGGATATTTACTACAAGCATCCGATCGCCGACGAGATCGTGGCCTCGTCGACCTTACTTGGTCGGCAAATCTATGCGTACACCAGTGAAGCTGCCAGTTCGGTGGCGGGGCGCGAGCGGCGGGATATTCTGGCCAGGACCGTGGACGAGACGGCCAGCAGTGTGGAAAAGGCTGAGGTGCTGGCGATTGCCTGCGGCCACCTCAGGGAAGCCGAACGCTCCGACGCGTTGGCCAGGCATAAACTGCAACGTTGGATCGGCCTGGATCAGGACCCCGTCAGCGTAGCCACGGTGAACCACGACTTTGCCGGCACGGCAGTCGAGGCAGTCCAGGGTTCCGTACGCGGCATCCTGCGCCGCGCCTACGCCCTTGGCACATTCGATCTCGTCTACGCATCGGGGCTTTACGATTACCTGCCGCGTGCCATCGGCGTCCGCCTGCTTCAAAGAGCCATGGAACTCGTCAAGCCCGGTGGCGAATTCCTGTTTGCCAATTTCAGCGACGAGATAACGACGGATGGTTACATGGAGACTTTCATGGATTGGCCGCTCATCCTACGTTCGGCCGACGATATGTGGGACATCATCAATGCCGCCCTCGGCGGGAGTCCTTTCGACGCGAAAGTCTACTATGGCTCGAACCGGAATATCGTTTACGGCAAGGTGAGGAAGGGCGATCTCTAACTAGGCGCGGGAATCGCGCGCGCATCCCCGTAGCAAGGTAGGTCTGCCATGACGAGGCCATGTCTTCGCCGGCTTTCCGGCGACGGGCGAGCAGCTCGTCCGGGCTGCGGTCGGCCTACGCCGTGTTCGTTCTGCTTGCCGCCATACAGATGTGGCGGCGGTTCCAGCAGCACGACGGTGCTGCCCGCTCGGCGGGCTGCGTCTGGCCGTGTTGCTGGCACTGCCGCTGATCGCTAGGCTGTCGGTCGTGCAATGCAACGCGACTGGCCGGCCTGATCAGGCCTCAAAATAGCCGGGACGGTCGAGATCGGCGATGAGCCCAAGCCCGGTCGGCTGCCATCCCAGCGCAGTGCGGGTCTGCTCACTTGACGCCGACAAGTCCCTGCCGATGAAATGCCCGAGAAAGCCGAAATGCGCAGCCGCCTCCTCGGGGCCTATGGAAACGACCGGCAGGCCGAGCCGGCGGCCGATGATCTCGGCGATCTCTTTGCTCGCCACGCCCTGTTCGGCAACCGCATGATAGCTGACGCCGCCCGCCCCCTTCTCCAGCGCCAGCCTGTACAGGGTGGCGGCGTCGAACCGGTGCACCGCCGCCCAGCGATTTGCGCCGTCGCCGACATAGGCCGAGACGCCCTTTTCACGCGCAATGGCAATCAGCATCGGCACGAAACCGTGATCGCCCTCGCCATGGACGGTCGGCGCCAGCCGCACCGTCGATGCGCGCACCCCGCGCGCTGCGAGCGCCACGGCCGTTGCTTCCGAAGCGCGCGGCATGGAGGCCGATGGAGGCGCAGGTTTGTCGTCTTCGGTTGCCGGCCTTCCCTGCGCAAAACCGGCGAGTCCGGAGGTGACAAGCAGCGGCCGCTCGGAACCCTCGAGCGCCGCGCCGAGCGTTTCGATGGCGCGCTGGTCCGCTGCGCAACTGGCGGCGAATCTCGAAAAGTCGTGGTTGAAGGCCGTGTGGATGACGCCATCCGCTCGGGCAGCGCCGCTGCGCAGGCTCTCGAAATCCTCGATATCGCCGCGATGCGCCTCGGCGCCCGCGGCCACGATCGACTCCGCACCTGCTTCCGACCGCGCGAGGCCAAGCACCTGATGGCCCGCCCCGAGCAATTCCCGCACAACAGCCGAACCGACAAAACCGGTAGCCCCGGTAACGAACACACGCATGATCATTTCTCCTTGGTTTTCGGCGAAGGCCGTACAGGCAGCCCGTTGCCGAAGGAGATAGAAGGTTGCGATCATACGATCTATACTGTAAAATCCGAGATATCTTCGCAATCGTCCGAGAACGCTCATGGATCCGCTGTCAGACGTGCTGTCGCTACTGAAGCCGCGCAATTACCTGTCGGCTGGGCTGGAAACCGGTGGCGACTGGGCGATCCAGTTCCCTGACCAGCAGGCCGCCATCAAATGCGGCGCCGTGGTGTCCGGCCGATGCTGGCTGTCGGTCGAGGGCGTCCCTGACGCGGTGCGGCTGGACGTGGGCGACTGCTTCCTGTTGCCGCGCGGCCGGCCTTTCCGCCTTGCCAGCGATCTCGGCCTGCCGACGGTCGATGCGCGAACGATCTTTTCACCGGCGCGCACCGGCGGCATCACCGTCCATAATGGCGGCGGCGATTTCCTCCTGGTCAGCAGTCGCTTCACGCTGTCCGGCGACCATGCCGGCATCCTCTTGCGGATGCTGCCGCCCATCGTCCACATCCGCGGCGAGAGCGACCATTCGGCGCTTCGCTGGCCGGTGGAGCGGATGATGCAGGAATTGCGCCAGCGGCGCCCCGGCGGCTTTCTCATCGTCGAGCACCTCGCCCACATGATCCTGATCGACGCCTTGCGCCTGCATATGACGGCGCAAGGCAATGTCGGCTGGCTGTTCGCGCTGACCGACAGGCAGATCGGCGCGGCGATCGGCGCCATGCACGAGGACCCTGCACATGGCTGGACATTGCAAAAACTGGCGGAACGCGCCGGCATGTCACGGTCGACCTTTGCCCTGCGCTTCAAGCAGACGGTCGGGGCCTCACCCCTGGATTATCTGACGCGCTGGCGCATGATGCTGGCCGGCGACAGGCTGATGCATTCCGGCGATCCCGTCTCCGTCATCGCGCTGGCGCTCGGCTACGAATCCGAAAGCGCCTTCAGCACGGCATTCAAGCGCGTCATGGGCTGTTCGCCGCGGCAGTACAGCCGCCGGGAGCCGGACCTGACTGCGCAGGCCGAACGCGAAGCCGCCTGAGGCGGCGATCCGATCGCCTTGATCACCTTGCCCTTAAAGGCTGAAGCGCGAACGAAACTCGGTGAACGACATCGCCAGATGGTTCTCGTCCACATGGCCGGTGATTCCGTCCACACTGCGCGAGTCGAGTTGTAGCGGGCGAGCCAGAGCGGACAATTGCCGAAGCCGCTCGGATTTCCCAGCGCGCTTCGACCGCTGCGGCCCTTCTGCTCAGATCGATCCCTTGCTTGCTCCATGGCATGCGCTTGACAATCGACTGATTCGCAACCCTTCGGGAATATAAGTATTTCAGTTAACTTAGGGATAATCGGCAGCAGGAACTAGATTTTAGACGCTCAATTGGCACGAGCAAAATCGCGTTTTTCATGCTTTCAGAATGACTTGCTCGCGTGCTGGCGGTTAACCGGCACCAACTTCTCCGATTTCCTTGCCTCTACGGCTGGGTAGCGCAATAGGGTTAATTGCGCGATTGCTAATATGCCTATATCTTAGGCGGCGCGGGGGGCCTCATATCTTCCCGCAGTGGCCGGTGCGGTGAGCCCCACAAGCATGCCCAACCTGCACCGGCCATTCCCTATGGCTGGGTATGGTGTTCCCGCTCGGCAATCTTTTCCAAGAGCTTCCGTGAAGCCTCTAGGACGCGTCGCGTTTCGGCGATGGTCGATTGCAGGGAGTCCAGTTGGCTCTCCGCTCGGAGCTGGCTACGGCGGGCGCTTTCAATGAACTGGTGGTCAGGTTCCCACCGGTCTTTCATCGGGCTTAGCCTCTCTACAGACGAACGAACTTGTCGAGATCCAGGCGTATCCGCTGGCCCTCAGCATAGGACAGCGCAAACGATCAATCACGAATGATCGGGTAATTTCCTGGTCTTCCTTGGCCACAGGAACGGACCATTCGCCGCCGGCTTCGACCACTTCCACGCAAGGCAATGCTTTGCGGATTGGACCCACGTTTCCACCACAGCCTCTATACGAAAAGCAATGGTAACCTCGAGTTTTATACTCCCGTCGAAAGCGGGTTTTCAACAACAAAGATGGTCTGAATCATACCATTCGGGTCAGGGATAGCGGCTGCCGACGTAGCGTCTCCAAGGCCGAGAAAACCGCCATCCGCGCGCAACAGCGGGTTTCCATAGTCACGGCTACATCCGAAGAATCGACCGCATAGATTCAGGAATGTGTGTTGTCGTCACGGTTCCATACAATTTGGAAGGCTATTCCCCTACGGCAGGGTAGCGCCAAAATGAAAGGATAAGCGGGCGGGCAAGTTGAAGGCGTACTGATGCCGGATCGGGCTTTGGTCCAGCAAAAGCCTCTCAGCCTGACGCCTCGGAAAAGTGCGCGGCAATGGCGCTCAGAAAAACCTTGCCGAACTCCTTGAGCTTGGCCGCACCGACGCCATTCACTTCGGCAAAATCGTCGAGGTCTTGCGGACGACGCTCGGCCATGTCGATCAGTGTACGATCCGAAAACACCACATAGGCCGGCACCTGGCGTTCCTTGGCCAGCCGCAGCCGCAGCGTCTTGAGCGCCGCGAGCAGCGACGCATCTACATTTTCGCTCTGGGGGCTCTGCCCGGCGCGAGCCGCGCGGCGCGCGGCGCGCGTGCGCATCTCGACCCGATACTGGAACGGCACCTCGTCCCGGCCGAGTGCGTGGCCCTTGTCCGCGATGGCCAACCCGCCATGGCCGGCCGGGTCCGGCATCAGGAAACCGTTCGCGACCAGCTGGCGAATCATAGATTGCCAAAAATCCTTCTTGTGCGCGGTGCCATTGCCGAAGGCTGCCAGCCTGTGATGCCCCCTTGCCGCGATCTTTTCAGTCTCGTGGCCGATGAGGATGTCGATGACATGGCCGGCGCCGAAGCGCTCGCCGCTCTGCGCCACCGCCGCCAGGATGAGGCGCGCCTCGGCGGTGCCGTCGGTGCGCGGCGCCTGTTCCAGGCAATTGTCGCAATTGCCGCAAGGGACCGCCTCTTCACCGAAATAACCGAGCAGCACCTGGCGGCGGCACTCGGCCGTCTCGCAATAGCCGATCAGCGTATCGAGCCGGCCATGCGAGCGGCGCTTGTGCTCGACAGCGGCGTCCTCGTCGTCGATGAACATGCGGCGCATGCGGATGTCGCCAAGGCCGTAAAGCATATGCGCCTCCGCCGCCCGGCCGTCGCGACCGGCGCGGCCGATTTCCTGGTAATAGGCCTCGAGGCTGCCCGGCAGGTCGGTGTGGAAGACATACGCGACATCAGGCTTGTCGATCCCCATGCCGAAGGCGATGGTCGCCACCATGACGACGCCCGACAGCGTCATGAAGGCGTTCTGGTTGGCATCACGCGCCTCCTTGCTCATGCCGGCGTGATAGGCGAGCGCGGCGACGCCGTTCTTTTCGAGGAATGCCGCCATCTCTTCGGTCTTCTTGCGCGACAGGCAGTAGACGATGCCGCTGCGCCCCTGATGGCGCTCGATGAAGTTGAGCAACTGCCGCTTGCTGTCCTGCTTGGGCTCGATGGCAAGCTTGATGTTGGGCCGGTCGAAGCCAAGCACCTGCGTTTCGACACGCCCGCCAAACAGCCGTCTCTCGATGTCTGCCCGCGTCGTCTCGTCCGCCGTCGCCGTCACCGCAATGATCGGTACGTCGGGAAAGATGCCACGCAGCTGCGACAGGTCTTCATATTCGCGCCGGAACGCCGGCCCCCACTGCGAAATGCAATGCGCCTCGTCGATGGCGATCAGGCTGACATCGAGCCTGGCAAGCGCATCCAGCATCCGCTCGGTCATCAGCCGTTCCGGCGCGAGGTAGAGCAGCCGCGTCTGGCCCGACGCGACGCGGCGCCATGCCGCGACATTGGCATCACGGTCGATCGAGGAATTGATCGTATCGGCGGCGACGCCGGCGAGGCGCAGTGCCGCGACCTGATCCTGCATCAGCGCCACCAGCGGCGAAACGACAATGGTCAGCCCACCCTTGACCAGCGCCGGAACCTGGTAGCACAGCGATTTGCCGGCACCCGTCGGCATGACGGCCAGCACATGGCGGCCGCCAAGCAGCGCCTCCATCACCGCGGCCTGTCCGGGACGGAAATCGTCGAAGCCGAACACGTCCTTGAGGACGCGCCGTTTGGGATCGTGCGTCGGCACGCTTGTCGTCAATATCTGCATCACTGATGTTTCGATCGGCCGCCCGAAGCAGCGGCGTGGACAGAACGATTAGCGCAGCCCCTGCGTGACCACAACAAGCAGCAGCAACACCCCACCGGCGATCGACCTGATTGGCATCGTTAAACCTATCTTCACCATGTTGCGGCACCGTCCAACCCTGCGGCGATGTTTCGAGTACCGCTGCGCCACGAGCGCACAGGCAACAGCCCGCGCCTCCCCAGGAGGCGCGGGTTTCCTGTTTCTGGAATTGCCGAAAAAGGTTCAGGCCAGGAAATCGGCGCGGTGCGGGGTAAAGCTGTCGACCAGGCGCCCGGCCTCCAGCGCCTTCACGCCGTGCACCAGATTGGACGGCACGATGAAGCTGCCGCCGGTCTCGATTGTTTCGATGCGGCCGTCGATGGTCACCTCGAAGCGGCCTTCGGCGACATAGCTGGCCTGGACATGCGGGTGCGAATGCAGTGCGCCGACGCCGCCCTTGTCGAAGCCGAACTCGACCATCATCAGCTCATCGGTGGAGACGAGAACGCGCCGCCTGTTGCCGTCCGGCGTCGGCGTCCACGCGCTCTCGCCGGGTTGGGCGAAAATCTTATGCTCGATCATGACTGTTTCCTCATCGCGCCAGCCAGCCGCCATCCACCGGGATCACGGCGCCGTGCATATAGTCGGATGCGGGGGCCAGCAGGAAGACAGCGGCGTCGCCTATGTCTTCCGGTCCGCCCCAGCGCCCGGCCGGGATGCGCGCCAATATAGCCGCACTGCGGTCGGGATCGGCGCGCAACGCCTCGGTGTTGCTGGTTTCAATATAGCCGGGCGCAATGGCATTGACATTGATGCCTTTGGCCGCCCATTCGCAGGCAAGCAGCCGGGTCACGCCGAGCGCGCCATGTTTCGACGCGGTATAGGACGCGACGCGGATGCCGCCCTGGAAACTCAGCACCGAGGCGATGTTGACGATCTTGCCGCGCCGCCCGGGATCGGCCAGCACGTGTCTGGCAAAACCCTGGCTGAGAAAGAATAGCGTCTTCAGATTGACGTCGATGACGTCGTCCCAGTCGGCCTCGGAGAAATCGACCGCATCGGCGCGGCGGATGATGCCGGCATTGTTGACCAGCCCGTCGATCGGGCCGGTCTTTTCCCAGACCTGGTCGAGCATCGCCTTGGCGGCCGCATGGTCGGCAAGATCGCATCGCACCGCCTCGAACTGGCCACCGGCTTCCGCGACTTGTCTTTCCGTGTCGTCCATCGCCGAGCGGCCGACACCGATGACGGTGCCGCCGGCGCGCGCGATCGAGCCGGCGATGCCCTGGCCGATGCCGGTGTTCGCGCCGGTGACCAGGATACGCTTGCCGGCCAGGCTGAAGGAGGAAGGGCCGCTCAACGCAATTCACCCAGCGGCACCGGGTCGACATCGGTGTAGTCGACATTGTCGCCGGCCATCGCCCAGATGAAGGCATAGTTCGAGGTGCCGGCCCCCGAATGGATCGACCAGCCCGGCGACAGCACCGCCTCCTCGTTAGCCATCACCAGATGCCGCGTTTCGTCCGGCTCGCCCATGAAATGGAAGACGCGCGCCGTCTCCGGCAGGTCGAAATAGAGATAGGCCTCCATGCGCCGGTCATGCACATGGCAAGGGATAGTGTTCCACACCGAGCCCGGCGCCAGTTGGGTCATACCGACCACCAGTTGGCAGGTCTTGACGCCATCGGCATGGATGAATTGGAAGATGGAGCGTTCGTTGCAGGTTTCCTTGCTGCCGAGATCGAGGCGCTTGGCATCGCCAATGCGGATCAGCCGGTTGGGATGGGTGTGATGCGCAGGCGCGCTGAGCAGATAGAATTTGGCCAGTGCGCCCTCATCGGCCGATGCGAACGAAACGTCGGTGCTGCCCATGCCGAGATAGAGCATGTCGCGCGCCTGCAACTGGTGGGCCTCGCCATTCGCCGTCACCGAGCCGGCGCCGCCGATGTTGACGATGATCAACTCGCGGCGGTCGAGAAAATTCTTGGTGCCCGTCGGCTTGATCGCCTCCAGCGGCAGTTGTGCCGCAGCCGGCACGGCGCCGCCGACGATCATGCGGTCATAGTGGGTGTAGGTCAGGCTGATGCGTCCCTGCTGGAACAGGTCGTCAATATGGAAATTGTGACGCAGCTCGTCGGTTCCCATGGACGCCGCGGCGACCGGGTCGATGGCGAAACGCGAGGTGAAATCGGTATGCGGGTGACTTTGAGTCATTGCTGCTCCAGCTGAATGAATGGCTATTTGGTTGCCGACGCCTTGACCGAGTCGGCGTAGTAGACCTGGCGGGCGTGCAGCCGCTCGCGGTAGCGCTGCTGGCTGGCCGTGAGATGGGCGCGCATCGCCTCGCGCGCGGCCTCCGCGTCGCCTGACGTGATCGCGTCGAGGATCACCAGATGCTCGCGCTGCAGTCCGCGCTGATAGCTGTCGGATTGCACCAGTTCGGTCGACCAGGGCGAGGTCACGTCGCAAGGAATGGCGCGGCGTCCAAGCACATCGAGCATCTCGACATAGAACGGATTGTTGGTGGCGCTGGCGATTGCCCGGTGGAAGGCGAGATCGGCCGGACCGGTCGGCTCGCTGTTGAGAAGCAGCCGTTCGAATTCGAAGAACGCTTCCTGGATCGCTGCTTCCTGCGCGGCGTTGCGGCGAATGGCGGCGAGCCCGGCCGATTCGATTTCGACGGCCAGGCGCACTTCGAGCACATTGAGCGCGATGGAATCCTTGCTGCCCATGTCGGCGGCGAGCGCGCCGAACATCGTTGAGATGTGCTCGGTGACGAACACGCCTGCGCCCTGGCGCGCCTCGACCAGCCCGTCGGCGGCGAGCTTGGCCAGCGCTTCGCGGATGACGGTGCGGCTGACGCCGAAGGTCTCGGTCAGTTGTCCTTCGGTCGGCAATTTGTAGCCGGGCAGGATCTCGCCCGCCTGCAGCTGCTTGCGGATCGCAGCGACGACGGTCTCCGACAGTTTGGGTTTTCTCTCGACCCTGAGATCAACAGCGCTATCCGATGCCATATCGCACCCCTGTTTGAAGACGTCTGTTTGAAGACGCCCTATTTGAACACGCTCGGCAACCAGAGCGAAATCGCCGGAATATAGGTCACCAGCCCCAGAACCACGATGCCCGCGCCATAGAACGGCCAGATCGAGCGCATCGCTTCCCAGACCGTAATCTTGCCGACGGCACAGGCGACGAACTGCACCGTGCCGACCGGTGGCGTGTTGAGGCCAATGCCGAGATTGAGGATGGTGATGACGCCGAAATGCACGGGGTCGACGCCGTAATGGGTGACCAGCGGCAGGAAGATCGGCGTGCAGATGATGATCATCGGCCCCATGTCCATGAAGGTGCCGAGCAGCAGCATCAAGACGTTGAGCAGAAGCAGCACCACCAGCGGATCGGTGGAGATGGCGTTCATGCCTGCGATCAGCAACACCGGCACTTTGAGATAGGCCATCAGCCAGCTGAACGAGGCCGCCGTGCCGATGATCAGCAGCACCATTGAGGTCGTGCGCACCGCGCCCTTTGTGGCATGGACGAAATCGCCCCAGGCCATCGACCGGTAGACGAAGACGGTGACCAGCAAAGCGTAGATGATGGCGATGCAGGAGCTTTCCGTCGCCGTGAAAATGCCCGAGCGAACGCCGCCGAAGATGATCCCGATGAGCAGAAGTCCGGGGATAGCGATGACCGCCAGCTGGCCGACACGCGAGAAGCCGGGAAAAGCCTCGACCGGGTAGCCGCGGCTGCGGGCGACGAAATAGGCGGTGACCATCAGCGAAGCGGCGAACAGCAGACCAGGCAGGATACCGGCGGTGAACAGGTCGGCGATCGAAATCTTGCCGCCGCCGGCGATCGAATAGATGATCATGTTCTGCGACGGCGGCAGAAGCAGCGCGATCAGCGCCGCCATCGAGGTGACGTTGACGGCATAGTCGGCTCCGTAGCCGCGCGCTTTCATCTGCGGGATCATCAGCCCGCCGACGGCAGCGGCTTCCGCCACAGCCGAGCCGGAAATGCCGCCGAACAACGTCGCGGCGATGATGTTGACCTGACCGAGCCCACCGCGGACATGACCGACCAGCGAGCCGGCAAAGGAAACGATGCGCTGCGCGATGCCGCCGCGCACCATCAGGTCGCCGGCAAAGATGAAGAACGGGATCGCCATCAGCGAGAACGCCGACATGCCCGACTTCAATTGCTGGAACACCACCAGGGGCGGCAGGCCGAGATAAAGCACGGTGGCGAAGGACGCCGCACCCAAGCAAAAGGCGATCGGCGTGCCGGCAAACATCAAAAGCGTGAAGACGCCAAACAGGATCCAGAGTTCCATCTAGGCCTCCTGCACGGCCGGCATTTCCGGCACTTCTTCGAGATTGATATCCTTGTCGATGTCGGCGCCGGACCAGCGCAGCGCGATGCGTTCGGCCGAGAACAGGCAGATCAGAAAGCCGCCGGCAACCAGCGGCAGATAGTCGAAACCGCCGGGAAGTTCGAGCGCCGGGATGACAGTGTGCCAGGTCAGCCCGACCAGCTTGCAGCCGTACCAGACCATGCCGAAGCCGAAGCCGAACGCGATCAGGTCGGACAGGGTGCGCAGCGCCCATTTGCTGCCCTTGGGCAGGATATAGAGCAGCACGTCGAAGCCCATATGGTAATTCTCGCGCACGCCGACGGCAGCGCCCAGGAAGATGAACCAGTTCATCAGCATGATGGCGGTGACTTCGGTCCAGCTCGGTGACGCGTTGAGCACGAAGCGGGAAAACACCTGGTAGGCAACAAGCGCGGTCATGGCGACCATCCCGATGCCCGCGAGATAGAGCGCACCGTCGCAAATCTTCGAAAGCACCGCGCTGAAGCGCGGTGGCGCTCCGCTCCTGGCCGTTCCCGCAGTCATCCGATCCTCCCGGTCTTTCCGTCCCCTAAAAGCGATTGGCGGGGCGGCGCCATGCCGCCCCGCCAGAAAATCACTTGGTCGCCTGGATGCGCGTCGCGAGGTCCTTGAGCTCCGGCGTCTTCAGATACTTGTCGTAGACCGGCTTCATCGCATCGATCAGCGGCTGCTTGTCGATCTCGCTGACCTTGACGCCGGCCTTCTCGACGATCTCTCGCGACTTCTTCTCCTGCGCGTCCCACAATTCGCGCATATTGACGACGCTATCCTTGGCCGCCTGCTTGACGATCGCCTGGTCTTCCGGCGTCAGTCTGTCCCAGCTCGATTTCGACATCACCAGCACTTCCGGCACGATCTGGTGCTGGTCGACGGTATAGTGCTTGGCGACTTCGTAGTGCTTGGCGGATTCGAAGCTGGGCCAGTTGTTCTCGGCGCCGTCGATGACGCCGGTTTCGAGCGCCGAATAGACCTCGCCATAGGCCATCGGCGTGGCGTTTGCTCCAAGCGCGTTGACCATGTCGACGAACACGTCGGACTGGATGACGCGGAACTTCATGCCTTTCAGATCGGCGATCGAGGTGATGTCCTTCTTGGTGTTGTAGAAGGAACGGGCGCCGGAATCGTAGAAGGCAAGGCCGACCAGATCATGCGTCTCGAAGGCCTTGAGGATCTCGTCGCCGATCGGCCCGTCCATGACATGGCGCATGTGCTCGACCGAACGGAACATGTAGGGCAGCGACGGCACCGCGGTTTCCGGCACGATGCCGTTGAACGGACCCATCGAGACGCGGTTCAGATCGATGACACCGGTCTGCGTCTGCTCGATCGTGTCTTTTTCCTCGCCGAGCTGCGCCGAATGATAGACCTCGACCGAATAGCGGCCGGCGGTGCGCTCCTTGATGAGCTCGCCGAGATATTTGACCGCCTCGACGGTCGGATACCCGTCCGGATGGGTGTCGGCCGAGCGCAGTACGGTCTGGGCGCCGGCAACGCCGATCATCAGCGAGCCGAAGGCGAATGTGGCTGCCATCAGTTTTGAAAAATGCAACATGACTGTCTTCCTCCCTTTTAAAATTCCACGCGCCCGGCTCACAGCCGGTACGCCTTCTTGGCAAGCGTGTAGGCAAGCTCCCGCGCCAGCTCATGCGCCTCGTCCTCACGCAGCCGGTGCTCGGCGACGAGACGGGCGAGAAAGGCGCAGTCAACCCGGCGCGCCACATCGTGACGGGCGGGAATCGACGGAAAGGCACGGGTGTCATCGTTGAAGCCGACGGTGTTGTAGAAGCCGGCGGTCTCGGTGGTCATCTCGCGGAACCGGCGCATGCCTTCCGGACTGTCGTGGAACCACCAGGCCGGCCCGAGCTTCAACGCCGGATAGACGCCGGCCAGCGGCGCCAGTTCGCGCGCGTAGCTGGTCTCGTCGAGCGTGAACAGAATGATGGAGAGGTCGCGCTCCAGCCCGACGCAGTCGAGCAAGGGTTTGAGCGCCGCGGCATAGTCGGTGCGGGTCGGAATATCGAAGCCTTTGTCGCGGCCGAATTTTTGGAAAACACCAGGCGAGTGGTTGCGCCAGGAGCCGGGATGGATCTGCATGACCAGCCCGTCGTCGCGGCTCATCTTGGCCATTTCGGTCAGCATCTGGGCGCGAAACAGCTTGCGCTCGCGCTCGTCGTCCGAGCCGCGGCGGATGCGGTTGAACAGCTCTTCCGCCGCCGCATCGGAAAGATTGGCGGTCTCGGCCGTCGGATGGCCGTGGTCCGACGAGGTTGCGCCGAAGCTTTTGAAGAAGGCGCGGCGCTGGCGATGCGCGTCGAGATAGCCGGCCCATGTGCCGGTGTCGCAGCCGGCGATCTCGCCCAGACGATCGAGATTGGCCGAAAATCCTTCGAAGTCGGGATCGACGACGGCATCCGGCCTGTAGGCAGTGATGACGCGGCCCTGCCAGCCGCTGTCGCGGATCGTCTTGTGCCATTGGAGATCGTCGAGTGCGCCCTCGGTCGTCGCGATGACCTCGATGTTGAAGCGCTCGAACAGCGCGCGTGGGCGATAATCGTCGCGCTGCAAAAGCGCCGCGATGGTGTCGTAATGGCGGCTAGCGGTGCTGGCGTTGAGCGGCTCTTCGATGCCGAACAGATGCTCGAGCACATGGTCGAGCCACAACCGCGTCGGCGTGCCGCGGAAGAGGTAATAGTGCTCGGCGAAGCGCCGCCAGATCGCCCTGGGATCGGTCTCGACCGGCGAGCCGTCGAGGGTCGGGACGCCGAGATCTTCCAGCCGCACGCCCTGGCTGAACAGCATACGGAAAATGTAGTGGTCGGGCACCACCAGCAATTGCGCGGGATCGGGGAATGGCTCGTTGAGCGCATACCAACGCGGATCGGTGTGGCCGTGCGGGCTGATGATCGGCAGGTCCTTGATGCCGGCATGGAGATCGCGCGCGATCGACAGCGCGCGCCCTTCGGCGGCAAAAAGCAGATCCGGATCGGTCAGTCCCGCCACGTCGTTCCTCCCAGGGGCGATATCGGTAGGATTGGAAAGAAATAATGTCAACATACAAAAACTGGATTGTTGTATGATGACTTTTAACCGGCGTCAGGTCATTGTGCGGCGGAAGAGCGGATGTTACGCCGCTAGCAGATCCCGCCCCGCACACCATCCAGCGACAAGCCGCGCCCAACAAGCCAAGCCATGACCAGCAGACGCCTTTCCAACGCAACAGTGCAATCCTTGCCGGCCTCGGTCGCGGTCCCCCCCTATGATCGCGCCAGTGTCGCCCCAGGCATCGTCCATCTCGGCGTTGGAGCCTTCCACCGTGCCCATCAGGCCGCCTATGTCGATGACTGCCTAGCGGCCGGCGAGACCGGCTGGGGCATTGTCGGCGTCTCGCTGCGCAGCCCCGACACGCGCGATGCGCTGACGCCACAGGACGGGCTCTACACGCTGGCGGTGCGCGGCAGCGATGGCGAAGCGCTGCACATTATCGGCTCGATCCAGTCGATGCTGGTCGCGCCGGAAGACCCCGGCGCGGTGCTGGCCGCGCTGACCGACCCGCGCACCCGCATCGTCACCCTGACCATCACCGAAAAGGCCTATCTCAGGGCCGCCGACGGCAGCCTCGACGAAAACCATCCCGATATCGTCCACGATCTGGGCAATCCCGGATCTCCCAGGACAGCGCATGGATTCCTGGCGGAAGCGCTGGTGCGACGCCGGGCCGCCGGCACGCCGCCCTTCACCGTGCTTTGCTGCGACAACCTGCCGGCCAATGGCGCCACGCTGCACCGGCTGCTGGTCGGGTTTGCAAAACTGCGCGATGCCGGCGCTGCTGCTTCAGGCGACGCTGCCCTCGCCGGTCATATAGCCGATGACGTTGCATTCCCATCGAGCATGGTCGACCGCATCGTGCCGGCAACCACCGATGCCGACCGGGCGCGCATCGCGGTCGAACTCGGCCTCGAGGACGCCTGGCCGGTGATGACCGAACCGTTCCGGCAATGGGTGATCGAAAACAGGTTTCCAGCCGGCCGCCCGGCCTGGGAGAAATTCGGCGTCACCATGGTCGAGGATGTCCGGCCGTTCGAGGACATGAAGCTTCGGCTGCTCAACGGCGCCCATTCGGGCATCGCCTATATCGGCCTGCTCAGCGGCCACGTCACCGTCGACCGCGCCTTCGCGGATCCCGCGATCCGCGCGTTCGTCGACCGGCTCTGGGCCGAGGCCATCCCGACATTGCCTGGGGATGCCGGGCTCGACACGTCAGCCTATACGGCCGAACTTGCCGAACGTTTCTCCAACACCGCGCTGGCCCACCGCACCGCGCAGATCGCCAATGACGGCAGCCAGAAATTGCCGCAGCGCATTGTCGCTACCGCCATCGAGTGCATCCAGGCCGGCCTGGTCCCGGAGCATCTGACGCTGGTGATCGCCGCCTGGATCGCCGCCTGCGAGGCGCGCGGCAAGGACCTGCCGGAAGCCCACTTTACCGATCCGCTCGACGCGGCGCTGGCGGCGCTCGACGAACGACGGATGCTGGAACGAGTAGCGGCGGTGTTCGACTGGGCCGGCTTCGCCAGCGGCAAGCCCGAGCGGCAGACGCTGATCGAACTGGTCGCCGCTCATCGCGAGCATATCCTGCAAGGCGGGGTGGCGCTCGCGCTCGCGGCACTGGGTATACCGGGAAAGACCAGGTGACCTGACGTCGCCCGGATACAAAAAGCCGGGCTTAAGCCCGGCCTGTTTCATACCTTTGCCCGACCATGACCCCTCGGATCACGTCCAGTCATTCTGCGGCTTACGCCGGCAGCAGCGCGCCTTCGAGCGTGGTAAGCTGGCTAAGGAACTGCTCCGCCTTGCTGCGGCTCTGGTCGTCCTTGGCGTCGGCGGCGTCTTCCTTGGCTTCCTGGATGCGGCGGGCGAGATCGGCGCGGTCGATATCGCCGACGGCGACCGCCGATTCGGCGAGCAGCGTGCAGCCGGCAGGGACGATGTCGGCAAAGCCGCCGAACACCACATAGCGTTCTTCCTTGCCGCCGGCGGTCTTCAGCGTGACGACGCCCGGCTTGATCGTGGTCATGACTGGCGCATGGTGCGCCATGACTGTCATTTCACCTTCGGCGCCTGGAATGACGACGGACTCGACCTGCTCGGAAACCAGGAGGCGCTCCGGCGAGACCAGTTCGAACTTGAAAGCTTCAGCCATGTCAATTTAGTGAGTAGGGAATAGTGAGTAGGGAGTAGGGAGAGGACAGCTGTCCTGATCACCCGGCCGCTATTCACTACTGACTACTGACTACTCCCTATTGCCTTGATTACGCTGCTTCAGCCGCCAGGCGCTGAGCCTTCTCGACCGCTTCGTCGATGCCGCCGACCATGTAGAAGGCGGCTTCCGGCAGGTGATCGTAGTCGCCGTTGCAGAGGCCCTTGAAGCCCTTGATTGTGTCGGCGAGGTCGACCAGCTTGCCCGGCGCACCCGTAAACACTTCGGCGACGAAGAACGGCTGCGACAGGAAGCGCTCGATCTTGCGGGCGCGGGCCACCGTCTGCTTGTCCTCTTCCGAAAGCTCATCCATGCCAAGGATGGCGATAATGTCCTGCAGCGACTTATAGCGCTGGAGGATCGACTGCACCTGGCGGGCGACGGCATAGTGCTCCTCGCCGACGACCAGCGGATCGAGCATGCGCGAGGTCGAGTCGAGCGGATCGACGGCGGGGTAGATGCCCTTTTCCGAGATCGCGCGGTTGAGCACGGTCGTCGCGTCCAGGTGGGCGAACGAGGTCGCAGGCGCCGGGTCTGTCAAATCGTCGGCCGGCACGTAGATCGCCTGCACCGAAGTGATCGAACCCTTGGTCGTTGTGGTGATGCGTTCCTGCAGCGCACCCATGTCGGTGGCCAGCGTTGGCTGGTAACCCACGGCCGAAGGAATACGGCCGAGCAGCGCCGACACTTCAGAACCGGCCTGCGTGAAGCGGAAGATGTTGTCGACGAAGAACAGCACGTCCTGGCCCTGGTCGCGGAAATATTCGGCGACCGTCAGGCCGGTCAGGCCGACGCGGGCACGCGCGCCCGGCGGCTCGTTCATCTGGCCATAGACCAGTGCCGCCTTGGAGCCTTCGCCGCCGCCCTTCTTGTTGACGCCGGACTCGATGAACTCGTGATAAAGATCGTTGCCCTCGCGGGTGCGCTCGCCGACGCCGGCGAAGACCGAGAAGCCGCCATGCGCCTTGGCGACGTTGTTGATCAGCTCCTGGATCAGAACCGTCTTGCCGACGCCGGCGCCGCCGAACAGGCCGATCTTGCCTCCGCGGGCGTAGGGCGCCAGAAGGTCGAGCACCTTGATGCCGGTGATCAGGATCTGCGCTTCCGTCGACTGTTCGACATAGGTAGGCGCCGGCTGGTGGATGGCGCGCATCTCGATGCCGTCGACCGGGCCTTCTTCGTCGACCGGCTCGCCGATGACGTTGATGATGCGGCCGAGCATGCCCGGGCCGACCGGAACGGTGATCGGCGCGCCGGTGTCATAGACGTCCTGGCCGCGAACCAGGCCTTCGGTGGAATCCATGGCGATACAGCGCACGGTGTTTTCGCCCAGATGCTGGGCAACTTCGAGCACCAGGCGGTTGCCAACATTGGAGGTTTCGATGGCGTTCAAAATGGCCGGCAGATGATCGCCGAACTGCACGTCGACGACGGCGCCGATGACCTGGCGAACCTTGCCGATGGCGCCGGTCTTCTTGACGGCAACGCTCGTCGTCTTCACTGCCGGGGCCGCGGCCTTGGCGGGCGCGGCCGCCTTCTTGGCCGGAGCGGCCTTCGCCGCTGCTGCCGGAGCCTTTGCGGCCGCCTTGGGGGCCGTCTTCGCGGGGGTCGCTGCTTTCGCCATCGTCTTTACCCTTCTCGTCCTTTGTTTCTCACGCTCCATCAGAAGGTCGATGACCTCCTGGCGGTCGCGCCTAGAGCGCTTCGGCGCCCGAAATGATTTCGATCAGTTCCTTGGTGATCTGCGCCTGCCGCTGGCGGTTATAGGTGATCGACAGTTTGTTGATCATGTCGCCGGCATTGCGCGTTGCATTGTCCATGGCGCTCATTTTGGCGCCCATCTCGCCGGCTGCGTTTTCGAGCAGCGCGCGGAAGACCTGGACCGAGATGTTGCGCGGAATGAGGTCGGTGAGGATCTCGCCCGGCTCCGGCTCGTATTCGTAGACGGCATTGCCACCGGCGGTCGCTTCGGCGGGAGCGGAAGCCACGCCGGCAGGAATGATCTGCTGCGCGGTCGGAATCTGGCTGATCACCGACTTGAACTGCGAATAAAACAGCGTGCAGATATCGAAGCCGCCTTCGCCGAACAGATGGATGATCTTACGGGCGATCGCATCGGCATTGACGAAGCCGAGCTTCTTGACATCGCGCAGGTCGACGCGGTCGATAATGAGCGAGGCATAGTCTCGGCGCAGAATGTCGAAACCCTTCTTGCCGACGCAGATGATCTTGACCTGCTTGCCGTCGGCCAGCAGCCGGCGGATATGGTCGCGGGCCAGACGTGCAATCTGCGAGTTGAAGCCGCCGCAAAGGCCGCGCTCGGCGGTGCAGACGACGAGCAGATGCACATCGTCCTTGCCGGTGCCGGTCATCAGTGCCGGGGCATCGCCGCCGCCGCCGATCGCCTGCGTGATATTGGCCAGCACCGCACCCATCCGCTCGGAATAGGGACGCGCCGCTTCCGCCGCTTCCTGCGCGCGGCGCAGCTTCGCCGCGGCGACCATCTGCATCGCCTTGGTGATCTTCTGCGTCGCCTTGACCGAGGCGATACGGTTACGAAGGTCTTTTAATGAAGGCATGCTTCAAACCTGATCCCGAGCGTCCGGCTTCTTCTCAAGCGAAGGTCTTGGCGAAGGCGTCGATCTCGGCCTTCAGCTTGGCGCGCAGATCGTCCGACAGCGCCTTTTCCTTGCGGATGCCGTCCAGCACGTCCTTGCCGGCCGAGCGCATATGGCTGAGCAGACCATGCTCGAACTTGCCGACCTGGTTCAGCGCCAGCTTGTCGAGATAGCCGTTGACGCCGGCGAAGATCACCGTGACCTGCTCCTCGACCTTGAGCGGCGAGAACTGCGGCTGCTTCAACAGTTCGGTCAGGCGCGAGCCGCGGTTGAGCAGGCGCTGCGTGGCGGCGTCGAGATCGGAGCCGAACTGCGCGAACGCAGCCATTTCGCGGTACTGCGCCAGCTCTCCCTTGATCGAGCCGGCGACCTGCTTCATCGCCTTGATCTGCGCCGACGAACCGACGCGCGACACCGACAGGCCGACGTTGACCGCCGGACGGATGCCTTGGAAGAACAGGTTGGTTTCGAGGAAGATCTGGCCGTCGGTGATCGAGATCACGTTGGTCGGGATGTAGGCCGACACGTCGTTGGCCTGCGTCTCGATGATCGGCAGCGCGGTCAGCGAACCGCCACCCAGATCGTCGTTGAGCTTGGCGGCGCGCTCGAGCAGGCGCGAATGCAGGTAGAACACGTCGCCCGGATAGGCTTCGCGACCCGGCGGGCGGCGCAGCAAGAGCGACATCTGGCGATAGGCGACGGCCTGCTTCGACAGATCGTCATAGCTGATCAGCGCATGCATGCCGTTGTCGCGGAAATATTCGCCCATGGTGGCGCCGGTGAACGGCGCCAGGAACTGCATCGGCGCCGGATCGGAAGCTGTGGCGGCGACGATGATCGAATATTCAAGGGCGCCGCGCTCTTCGAGAACCTTCACGAACTGCGCGACCGTCGAGCGCTTCTGCCCGATGGCGACGTAGACGCAGTAGAGCTTTTCCTTTTCCGGCCCGTTGTCGTGCACGGCCTTCTGGTTGAGCATCGTGTCGAGGATGATCGCGGTCTTGCCGGTCTGGCGATCGCCGATGACCAGCTCGCGCTGGCCGCGGCCAACGGGGATCAGCGCATCGATGGCCTTGAGGCCGGTCGACATCGGCTCGTTGACCGACTTGCGCGGGATGATGCCTGGCGCCTTGACGTCGACGCGCTTGCGTTCGGTCGCCTTGATCGGGCCCTTGCCGTCGATCGGATTGCCGAGCGCGTCGACGACGCGGCCGAGCAGGCCCATGCCGACAGGCGTATCGACGATGGCGCCGGTGCGCTTGACGATGTCGCCTTCCTTGATGTCGCGGTCGGCGCCGAAGATGACGACGCCGACATTGTCGGCTTCGAGGTTGAGCGCCATGCCGCGGATGCCGCCGGGGAACTCGACCATTTCGCCGGCCTGGACATTGTCGAGGCCGTAGACGCGAGCGATACCGTCACCGACGGACAGCACCTGGCCGACTTCGGAGACCTCGGCCTCCTTGCCGAAATTCTTGATCTGGTCTTTGAGAATTGCGGAAATTTCCGCGGCGCGGATGTCCATCAGCCGACCTCTTTCAGTGCAAGCTTGAGCGAATTGAGTTTGGTTTTGAGCGACGTATCGATCTGGCGCGAGCCCATCTTGACCACCAGCCCGCCGAGCAGCGACGGATCGACGGTAACAGTGATGGCCACGTCCTTGCCGGCGACGCTTTTCAGCGCGGCCTTGAGTTCCGTCTGCTGGGCAGCCGTCAGTTCATGCGCCGAAGTGACCTCGGCTGATGTCTCACCGCGCTGTTCGGCGGCGATCTGGCGAAAAGCCTTGATCATGCCGGGCACCGCGAAGAGCCGGCGGTTGCGGGAGACGACGCGCAGGAAATTGCCGGTCAGGCCGGTGATGCCGGCTTTGTCGGCGATCGACGCGATTGCCTTGGCCTGGTCCTCGCTGGAGAACACCGGGCTGTTGATGAGGCGCGTCAGGTCGGCGCTGTCATCCAGCATCCTGGCGAAACTGTTGAGGTCGGCCTCGACCTTGGCCACCGAATTCGACTGCCGCGCAAGTTCGAACAGCGAACCCGCGTAGCGTTCTGCGACACCCGAGATTGGCGATGACGATTGAGCCACGGACCGTCTTTTCTCTTGTCTGAGGGGCCGCAGATTGTTGGCGCGAGCAAAAACTCTGGCTAAATCTTTGACCTTACTAAGTTTTTCCAAGCACGGAGGCGCGGCTTCCGCTATCCCCGGCCGAAAGTCGATTGCCGTCTAGCACAGGCATTTTAAGACCGCAATGCGTCGTTCCGCATGCTTTTCGGGCACTATTGTCGCATCCGGCCGTAGAGTTCAACCGAAGCCTTTGGATTGGCTGCCGATTCAGGGCAGAAAGCCGAAGACGAAGGCGAGCGGCAACGCGGCCAGGACGAGTTCGACGACGATCGACGCCCAGTTGAAAGGCGTGTTGGCGCCGTCCGACATCATCGACAGCAAACGGCCAAAAGCGGTGAACAGCCAGGAAAAGCCGAGTGCCATATAGAGCCACGGCTGCGCCAACAGAATGCAGCACAGGCTGACGCCGAGATAGAAGCCCGACATCCGGCCGCGCCCTTCCGCGATTGCCGCTGCCCTTTCGGGCCGGACCTGCAGCCGCAGAATCCGAAATGCCAGCCCTGGCGCGAGGAAAAACAGCAGACCGAGCGCCAAGGTGACGACGGCGCTGGACCAAGCCAGCCATTCGCCCTGGCTGGTCGGCCACGGAAACGCAAATTCCATCTTGCTTTCATCCCCTCACAGCAATGCCGGATGTATTGAATGTCGCTGCAAAAAGAAGTCAAGCGCGCGGCAGTTTTGGCACGCAATTCGTGAAGGAGCGGAAGGCTGTTTAGGCCGCGCGCGCGTCCGGCTAGCATCGTGGCCAACCTGTATTATCAGGCGACGCCTCCCTCCTATCTGCAGGACCGGTTTTGCACAGCCAAAGGCCCCGACACGGATCGCCCTTATTTCCTGACCAGGCACCTCAATCTGGCCGGCACGGAAGCAGATCGATGGAAGCTGAAAGTCGTCGGCAACGGCAATGTCGCCGTGGCCGCCCAGCCCTGATCCTTGTTTTGACCCTTCAGGGCAGCATGAATGCGACCGCCGCCTCGGCATGGATGCGCGTGGTGTCGAACACCGGAATGTCGAAATCGCGCTCGCCAATCAACATGGTGATCTCGGTGCAGCCCATGATGACGCCATCGATCTTCTCATCGCGCCGCAGACGGGCGACCTCGTCGATATAGGCCGCCTTCGATGCCGCGCTGACGATGCCCCGGCAGAGCTCGTCGTAGATTACCTGGTGCACCATGTCGCGCCCGGCCTGGTTCGGCACCACGGGCTGCAGCCCGTATTTCTCCGTCAGCCGGCCCTTGTAGAAATCCTGCTCCATAGTGAAGCGGGTCGCCAGCAGCGCCGGCCGCTTGACGCCGGCGCCCTTGACCGCGACTGCCGTGGCGTCGGCAATGTGGATAAGCGGGATCGACACCGCCGCCTTCACCCGGTCGGCGAGCTTGTGCATGGTGTTGGTGCAGATCAAAAGCCCCTCTGCGCCGCCCGCCTCCAGCTTGCGCGCCGCATCCGCCAGCAGCACGCCCGCACTGTCCCAGTCGCCATGATGCTGCCGGTCGGCGATTTCGGCGAAGTCGAAGGAATAGAGCAACAGCTTTGCCGAATGCAGCCCGCTCAGCCGCTCGCGCACGATCTCGTTGAGCAGGCGGTAATAGATCGCCGTCGATTCCCAGCTCATGCCGCCGATAAGGCCAAGGGTTTTCATGCGCTGAGCCTCCAGCAGGACCGAACGATCTCTCTCACAGAAAAGCTTTACGGGTCGATGTCAATCTTAACGCGCGCCGTACCACGCTCTTCGGCCCGCCTCCACAAACATCACCGCGCGCCCGATTCGGTCATCCTCGCATTGGCGCCGAGATGATGCAGGCTTTGTGTCGTGTGCCTTGAACTCCAGGCAACCGGCGGATCGGGCAGATCGAGATCGAACTGTGCCCGCCCGAGCAGCGAATTGACGATCTTGGCGCTGCGCCAAGCCATCAGGCTGAGCTGCGGCTCGGCTATGCCATGGCTGAGCCGGCCGGCATTGAGTGCGTAGATCCGGCGGTCGTCGGGCCCGTCCCATTCGACCTCGAAGCTGGCGTTGAGCCTGTAATGACCGCGCTCGTCCAGCGCGATCCTGTTCATGAGCGGCGCCATGCAATCAGGAATGGCAAAGGCATAGCCGGTGGCCAGAACCACCGCTTCGACGGTGCGCGTCTCGATGGCGCCGTCGAAGCCGTTGCGCATGATCAGCCGGTATTCGCTGCCTTCCCGCGTCACGTTCAGCACTTCGCGGTGCGGCGTCATGTTGACCGCCGTCGTTTCCTCCGAGAGGTGCCGCAGCGCGTAAAGCTGGCGATAGATCGCCTTCAGCGTGCTCGTCGATGCGCCGTCACCGGCAAGCAGTTGCTGTTCCAGGATCGTCTCGCGCCGCCCTTGCGGCAACCGATGGAAGTTTTCGACATAGCCCGGCGTGAAGAGTTCGTCGGTGAAAGGCGAGTCGTCCAGTGGCAGGAAATTCGGCCGCATCGAGATCCACTCGATTTCGCGGCCGGCGAAGCGGTCGGAGGAGACCAGATGCAGAAGCACTTCGGCGCCGCTCTGGCCACCGCCGATCACGGCGACACGCTGTCCGCTCAGGCGATCGAGGCGGTTGGCGGCCTGGGCGTTGTGGAAGCATTGATCGGAGGCCGCCGCCCGCGCCCAGGCGGGGATGTTGGGCACCAGCCCGACGGCAATGGCGAGATTGCGCGCGTTCACCTGCTCGCGGCCGATACGCAGCCTGAAATTCGTTCCGTCGAAGTCGATCCGGTCGACGGCGCTGGCGAAGCGCAGCGAAGACAAGTTCTCGCCGACCCATCCGAGATAGCGGGCGAATTCCGGCCGCGGGATGGCTGAGAAATCCGCGTTGAGGAATTCATAGAACCGCTTCTGCGCGACCAGATAGGACATGAACGACCATGGGCTGGTCGGATGCGTCGCGGTGACGAGATCCTTGAGGAAGGATGTCTGCAGTTCGACGCCCGGCAGCATCATACCCGGGTGCCATTCGAGCCGCGTCGCCCGATCGAAGAAGCGCGCTTCGACGCCGTCCACCGCATCGAGATGGGCGGCGAGGCTGAGATTGAACGGCCCGATGCCGATGCCTGCGAGGTCAAGCGTATGGGTCATGGCGAACTCCTTATGGAGCTGGCTGGGCTGATGGGAGATCGCCGGGCTGACTCGGGGTTAAGCGGATTGTCGAGCGGTGTGCCGAGGTCCGGCAGAGGGCGTTCGCCGCTGTCACCGTACCCGATCGCGAAGCGCACCTTGTTGATGGCGATGCGCGGAATCTTCGGCGCAAACAGATCGAACAGCACGAACCGTTCCGCCAGCTCGGTGTTCTGCGCCTGGTAGCGCCGGATGGCGCCGGCGAGGATGGCGTAGAAAGTCCTCTCATCGAAGCGGTCGTATGAGGCCAGCGCCTCGGACAGGAAGCGCAGGACGCTGACGATATGGCCGGTCTGCAAATGCTGCAGAAGATGCGCCGGCGGCCGGCGCTTCAACGTCGAGAGGATTTTTGGGTCGAGGCCGGCCAGTTCGGGAAATGGCTGGTCGACGAGGTCGAGGTCGCCCTGAAAGTCCTTGACCGCCACGCCGAGAGGCGTCGCTCCGTCGAGGATGATGGTGACGTTCTGGCCATGGGCGATGAAGCCGACGCCGTAACGGCACATGAAGTGGTAGAGCGGCACGAAGGCCGTGGAGAACAGGCGATCGAGCCATGCCTCCGGACCAAGGCCGGACTGCTCCATCAGGGCGCTGGCGATCGGCCTGCCATGCGCGTCGCGCTGCGGCAGGGCGCCCATCATCATCGGCCGCTGGCCCGCTGTCAGATCCTTTTCGGAGCTTTCGCGCCATATGGCGCCCAGCATCTCGCAAAACTGATAGGGCGCGCCTTCAACCCCGGTATAGTGCGGATGCGGATAGAAGGCGCCGGCGACTTCCTGCAAGACCTTGACGTCCTTGAGCACCGGGTCCGCGGCCGCCACCGTGGCCAGCCAGCGCGACAGATCGGCGCCGATCGCCATGTATTTGCCCGGCACGCCGCGCCACGCTGAGGTGTTGAGGACGGTCAGCGGCAGCTTGACGTGCAGCGCCTCGGGCCGTGCCACATTGGCAAGCGTGCGCAGCGACTGCAAGGGCAGGAACGGATCGCCGAACTGGCCAAGCGGCACCAGCCGGCCGGCGGCGATCTCGCTACCATATTGCGAGGCGATCATCGCCTGCCACTGCCAGGGGTGGACCGGCAGCAGCCTATGCGTCGATCGCGAGATCCCGGCGGCGCTGAAAGCCGCTTCGAGCCTTGCGCGCTCGTAGTCGCCGAGTGCGGCCTGCAGCAGCGCCTCTTCGTCGAGCCCGCAGTCAAGCGCCAGCAGGCAGCGATCGCTGGCGGCGGCAAGCCAGAAGAGCTGGAATGCGGTGGCCGATTCTGGCGCGTAGCGCTCGAAGTCGTCCCGTCCCCAGCCAAGCCGTCCCTTGTTGGCAGGGGCCTTCGGATGGCCGTCGAGCAATGCCTGCAACTCGGTATCCGGCAGCGCGGCTAGATCGGCGGCCGGTCGATTGCCGCGTGCCTTGGCGATCCGCATGTCGGCCATCAGCGTGTTGTAAAGCTCCTTCGCATAGGTGCAGAATGTTGCCGGCGACATGCCGAGCGTCTCGCGCGCGTCGGCGAAGAAGGCGACCGCATCGTCGACCGGCAGCTCGATGCCTGCGTCGCGAGTCAGCGTCTCCGGACGGACGGCGATCTGGCCCCACAGGCGCCGCGTCGCGGCAAAGCGATAGGTCACGCCGGGGCCGGGCGTCAGCTCCCATCGGCCGGGCGAAAGCTCGCGCGGCGACAGGCACTCCTCGAAGGTCAGTTCGGAAATGGCCTTGGCGACGGCGTCGCGGTTGATCGCGGCCCAGCGTGTCGCCTCCCCCGCTTTGGCAATCGGTTGCTGCACCGTCACAGCGGCACCTCGCGGAAGAAGCGCTCGCGTTCGCAGCAGACCAGCGCCGCGCGCTTGTGCGGGAAGTCGAACTCCTTGACTTTGTCGTAGGCGGCGCCGGCGCAATAGCTCAGCATCTTCTGGTGCGCGGCGCGTGGCTCGCCGACGACGCGCTGCGTGCGCGGCTCGTCGAGGAACAGATAGTGGGTGACGGAGCGGAACAGTGACAGCGTCTTCGGCCGGCCGAGATGGCGCATATTGCCGATCAGTCCATGCCAGCCGCGGTCCCAGTCGAGCGGCTCATAATAGGGCCCGAGCCGGTCCTCCTTGGCCCAGTAGAACTCGAAATAGCCGGTCGGCTCGCCGTCGAAGCTGGCGATGACGCCGAAAATATGCGGATCGCTTTCCTGCTCGGCGAGATATTTGTCGAGATCCTCATGGCTCTGGGCAAGTTCCCAGAAGAAGGCGACGCGGCCATCGTTCATCCAGCGATGGAAGAGGTCGAGATCGGTCCTGCGGTCGATCGGCCGCAGCGACACGGTGAGGCCGATTTCCGGAATCCAGCGTTCGTACATCGGGCCGCAGGGGCGCGGTTGGCGCAATGGCGGCAGCCGGTCTTCCGGGCCGATAGCGGTCGTCAATGCCGGATAGGTGACATGCGAGGCCTGGCTGCGCCACAGCAGCGGCAGCTGGCGCAGGACCGAGCGATGGATGACGGCGCATTCCGGTTCACCCGGAACCGTCTCGGTGGCCAGCGCCGAAACCGGCCACAGCGTCTTGGCCGCCGGCAGGAAGGCGCAGTCGAAGGAAGGATGCAGGCGCAGCGCGGCGTCGACGAGACCTGCCAGGATTTGCGGTTGGTCGAGGCGGCCGCCAATGAACGCGACATCGTCGATGAGCAGGCGGCCATCCGCGTCGGAGATGCGGGCCTGTCCCACCGCTGTTCCCTCAGCGTTGACCAGGCTGACATGGCCATCGCCGGCACGGATGGCGAGCGGCTCCGCGGCCGAGGCCAGATGCTGCCATCCTTCGTTGCCGGCGACGGTGACGGGTGACCAGTTTTTCGCAGCCTCGATGTTCATGCGTATTCTCTCACATGCAGGGGGTTCGGAAGCTCGACGTAACCTGCCAGCGGGTCGGTCACTTCGGTGTTCTCATTGATGTCGCGCAGCGCGATCAGGAAATTGCCCTTGGCGGCGAGCGTCGGCGCGTTGAGCAAATAGTCGACGCAGGACCGGTCAGCCATCGGCGTGGCGGCCAGCCGCTCGAGCGAGCGGCGGAATATCGCCAGCAGATCGTCTTCGTTGGTGAGGCCAGCGGCCGCAAGGGCTGCGACGGCGGCGAAAGCGCCATTGACGACCAGATAGTAGCCGAACAGCTTCGCGGCCGCTTCCGCTGGGAAGACATGATCGCCCGCCTGACCAGCCCCGGGCACGAATTCGCGCAGCCTGGGCAGGAATTCCTCGACATAACCGGTGCCCTGGCAGTCGCGAAAATAGAGCGCATTCGGCCAGCCGCCGGCGAGGCCGACGACGAGGTTCTGCTGATGGGCGCCGAACAGCAGGCCGAATTCCGAGAAGGCAACGATAAACGGCTCGATGGCGGCATGAAGGAAACGCTCGAACCACAAACGCGCCGTTTCCTCGACAGGTCGCTTCTCGTCGCGGGCGATACGGTGGACCAGGTCGGACAGATGGCTTTCGGTACGGCCGGGATGGCGCTCGCAAAGCGCGCCGAGAACGGCAGCCGGCGGATTGCCCGTGCCGCGAAACGGATTTTCGCGAAGCGAGACGATGGTATCCGTCATCAGCCGGCCGTCTTCGTCACGCAGGCCGAACCAGGCGGGCTCACCCAGCACCGTCATGGTCGGGCAGCGCCGCTGCAAGGCATAGCCGAGCTTGCCCTTGACCAGCCGGTGCACCGAAAGGCCGCGCCGGCACTCATGCTCCTCGACGATGCGCCTGGAATTGGTCAGGCGCAGGCTGAGCGAGAATTTCAGCATCCACTCGGCTTCAGACGAATGAACCGTGCGCAGCGAGGTCGTGGCCCGCCACGCTGGTCCGCCGAGCCCAACATCGACGATACGACCGGCGCGAAACAGGCGCTCGACGCGGTCTTCCAGCATGAGCCGTACGGCCTGCCACGGATGCATCGGAACGAGAACCTTGCCCTGTTGCTTGCCAGCCCGAGCAAGCAGCTGCGGATCGCTGGCGGCAAGCCCGCGGACCATCTCGGTGACATCTAGCGGCTCGACGCTGCCTCCAGTGAGGATGGTCGGGTCGACGGCCCACCAGCGCAGTTTGAACGCATTGCAGTATTCATGCCCGAAGCGCGCGGAATCCGTGTGCGTGAACTCTTCGCGACTCATCGGCGCCGGATGCACGGCATGGCCGAAGCGCAGGGCGCTTTCGGCATCGATGAAGTCAGGATCGCCTTCGGAGAAGGGCCGCGACGATCCACGCGCCGCAGTCGCGTCAGCGATTGCGGCGATGCTGGCCAGGCTGCGGCGCAGGAAGGTCAGTCGGCTTTTCGCTGTCGCCCGGCCGGCAATGTCGGGATCCGCCAGGATCAGCGCCAAAAGGCTGAAAAGGTCGATCTCGGTCGCTTCGCCATCGGCCCCCTCGTTGCTAATATCGAGGCGCCAGAGCGGCATCGCTAAATCGTGGTAACCAACCTTCGAGCGATGCCGCGCCTCGACGAGCACCGCCGCGCGCGAGGCAGGGAAATTCAGACGCAGCACGGCTGCCTGCGGCCGAAACAGCCCGGTTTGCCTGGCGTCGACGAATTCCCAGCTATCCCATTCCCGCAGCAACGCATTGAGTAACGGGCTTAATGCAGAGGAAGATTCTGGTTTTACTTGTTCCATGTGCATCCCCATAAATCCCAATAACTGCATGCATTGCATTTATACGTTGTCGTCTTTAAAGATTTCTGTTGATTATCTATTCTGAACAAGAAATAAGCTTGGTCTTGTGACGACCCGTATGAAAAATCGATCTTCGCTTCTGCGCCGCCTGGCAACCGCGGTCTCGGCAATCGGCTTCGGCCAGTCGGCCTTCGTATCGCTCGTTCCCCTGGTGATGGAGCGGCTGAGGCTCGACACGTTTGCCATCGGGGCGGCAACTGCTGTCGGCGCGGCGGCCTTTCTGGTCGGCTCGCCGCTGTGGGGTCGCATGGGCGAGCGGCTCGGCCACGCCAGGCTGCTGCGCCTGCTTGGCCTCGCCATGCTGGCCGGCCAGGCGGTGTTCGCCATTCTGCTGATGGCCGGCACGGGAGCCGCGCTGGGCATCGCTTTGCTGATGCTTTCGCGAACCGTGTACGGTTTTGCCGCGTCCGGCGTCATGCCGACGGCGCAGGTCTGGGCCAGCCGCTCGGCTGCCGATGACAGGCGACAGGCCGCGCTGGGACTGCTTGGCGCCGGCGTCAGCATGGGGCGGCTGGCCGGCGCGCTGGCGGCAACGGCTGCCGTCCTGTCGCCGCTGCTGCCGCCCATCCTGTTCCTGTTCAGCCCGCTGTTGCTGTGGCTCGCGCGGGGCAAAGGGGAAGCCGGCGGACGGACCGACGGCAGGGCGGCCGACGTCGGCCGTGGAATATCGCCCTTCGATCGCCGCGCTCTGCCTTGCCTGGGATGGGCTTGTGCCTGACGCTCGGCTTCGGACAGGTGCAGATGATGCTCGGCCCGATGACCCAGCAGCGTTTTGGCCTTGGTGCGACGCAGGCCACGACGTTGACCGGCCTGGCCCTGATGCTGGTTGCGGTCGTCATGGTCCTGGTTCAGGGGCTGGTCGTGGCGCGCCTGCGGCTGGCCGAGCGCATCAGCGTCGTCGTCGGCTGTCTCATGGTTTGCGTCGGCATGACGGCGCTGGCCGTCACGGCCAGCCATGCTGCCTCGGCAGCGTCTCTGGTGGTGGCAGCGGCCGGCATTGCCCTGGCTACACCCGGCTACACCGCCTGGCTGATGAAGCGCCTGGAGCCCGGCGAGCAGGGCGCGGCGGCCGGCTGGCTCACCAGCACCCATGTGCTCGGCCAGAGCATCGGAGCATTGGCCGGCGGCTTCGCCTTCACGCTCTGGCCCTTTGCGCCGCTGGCCGGCTGCGCGGCGCTGGCTCTGGCCGCCGCCGGTCTTGCAGCCATGGTTCATAAGCACTAGCGAACCCGCGCTCATTCGGCGACCTCCGGCAGCGGCATCGGCGTTCCTGGCTGGGTCTTTGCGGCATCGGCGAAATGGGCATTCAGCATGCGATAGGTCGCCACCACGGCGATGCCCGACAGCACTGTCGCCAGGGTGAACAACGCGGAGTAGCCGAGCATGTCGGCAAGGCGGCCGGCAAGCATGGAGCCGACGAGGTAGACGATGAGCTGGGCGCAGGACAGGATGGTGAAATCGGTGCCGGGTTGGTCCGACGACGTGACGGACATGAACAGGCTGTAGAGCGCCACGATCTCCATGTAGCGCACCAGCGTCTGCAGGAACGAGGCGCCGAAGATCGGCCAGAAGCCGGCGATAGCGCCGAAAGCGTGCAGCGCGAAGATCAGGAAGCAGATGGTTCGCAGCGCGCCGAGCAGGCCGAGCACCGAGGCGGCGCCCCTGTTGTGCAGCAGCCACGCCGCCAGCGCCGAGCCGCCGAGCCCGACGGTGAGCGCGGCACCGCCCGAGAGATAACCGATGATATCGAGCGGCACGCCGGCATCGACGAGATAGGAGCCTTCCATCGACTTCACCAGCCCCTCGCTGGCGCGGTAGATGAGCGCGATCCACAGGATCTGGCGTGCCTCCGGCCGGCGCAGAAAGCGCAGGATCGAGGGGCGGTCGATGGCCGCCTGCGGCGCGCTGGCGACGGGATCGGTCTCGCGCATGGCGAAGGCGGCGACCAGCGGGATGATGGACAACGCGGCCACCATGGCCACCATGGTTTGCCAGCCGGCATGATGATAAGCCAACAGGCCGAGCGTGCCGCCGAGAACGACGCCGAGCGCGACGGCGCCGCCCTGGATCGCATTGCCGATCGGCCTGTCCTTCGGGTCGAGATATTTGGCCGCGTAGCCGTCGGTGGCGATGTCCTGGGTCGACATCAACAGGCTCACGACAAGGCCGACGGCAAAGATACCGGCGACATCGGTCGGCTCGATCCAAAGCATGGCCGCGATGCCGGCGATGACGCCGATCTGGGTGATGATGACCCAGCCGGCGCGATGGGCGCGGACCACTGGCCGAAAGCGATCGACCAGCGGCGCCCACAGGAATTTCAGCACCAGCGGCAGCATCAGCAGCGCCATCATGCCGATGGCGGTGCGCGACACGCCTTGCTCACGCAGGATCGGCGGGATCGCCGCGGCAAACAGATAGCTCGGGACGGCCTGCGCCAGATAGAGACAGGCCAGGACGACGAAAAGCCGCAAGCGCGAAAGCCCAGCAGGCGCCAGCCTGTCTGCGTCGGCGCTCATTCGTCATAGTCCTTCGGTGCGTAACCGTTCAGGAAGGCGCCGGCCTCCGCCCGGCCGCGGGTGACGAGCACTGGAAAGCCGAACAGGCTTTGCCAGACGCGCTGCATGTTCTCGTCGGCGGCGGGGCGCACCAGCGCACAGGCGCGGCAGGCTTTTTCGAGCTGCTCGCGTTCCGCCTTGTACCAGAGGTTTTGCGCCTTGCGCTGGGCGTCGCTCAGCGCGATCTCGATGCGGATATCGACCAGGAGCACGAACGGCTCCCGTTCCTGCGAAAGGCGGCCGAGCGCCTCGATATAGCGCGCGCCATCCGCCGGATCGGCTGGCGCTTCTGCCAGCAGCGAGACTAATGCACCGTTTCGTTGGAGAGACACCGCCACCGCCGCCCCTCAGAATGTGATCTGGTAGGACAACGCAACCGAACGTCCCAGACCCGGAACGTCGGCGCCGCGGGTCGCCGATGCGGAAGGGTTGATGTAGTAGGTGTCGAACACATTGCGCACGGCAAGGTTCAGCACGCTTTCATTGCCGAACGTCTTCGAGACGGCGAGATTGACCAGTGCTGCACCGTCCAGTTCCTGGGTGGCGATGCGGTCGCGTCCGGAAAACAGCTCCAACTCGCTGCGCAGGGTCAGCTCGTTCTCGAAACGGGTGGTGAGATAGACCAGGCCCCTGTAGGTCGAGGGGACACGGTTGTTCGGCAGATACTCGTTCGCTTCGATGTGGCCGTCGCGATCCGCGTCGTATTTGCCTTCGACATAGCCGACCGATCCGCCCAGCGTGAACATGCCGCTGAGGTCTGCCTCGAGATTGGCTTCGACGCCCCAGATACGTTCCTTCTGCTGCGATACCCGGTTGTTGACGATGTCGTAGCTGACGCCGTTGTCCGAGGTCGACAGATAGGTGCTGACGCCGCCGCGATAGTCGCCCCAATCGCCGCGCAGACCGGCTTCCCAGGTGTTCACCAGCTGGGGTTCAGGCGCGATATCGGCATAGCTGATCGCGTAATCCGGCGCGTTGGTGCACGGCAGCAGCGGCCGGATGGCGGTGCCATAGGCGTCGCAGGTTTCGGCGTTGGAGTTCAACCCGGCCCGGCGGGTGAAGCCGCCAATGTCGGTCAGGCTGTAGCCTTGCGAGAAATTGCCGAAAAGCTGCATCCTTTCGGTCAGATCGTAGACGGCGCCGGCGTTGAAGGTGACGGCGTCGTAGTCGAACGAGCCGCCGGTCACCTGGATCGCCGGCAGGCCGATAATGTTCCGGCCTAGCAGAACGGCAGCGGCAGGCCGGGTGAAGTCTTCAACGTTGAGATAAAACTGGTCGTAGCGCGCGCCGCCGCTGATGCGAAAGCGATCCGTCACCGGAATTTCGCCCTGCGCAAACAAGGCAACCGAGTTCTGGGTCGTGGGCGAGATGGCGTCCTGGCCGTTGGTCAGCTGCTGATCGGTGGCATGGAAAACGTAGTCGGCGCCCCAGGTCAGTGTGCTGCCCTGAGTGATAAAGTCCATCGGCGTGTTGACGGTCAGGTTGACGCCGCTGCGCCGCGATTGCAGCGCCGTCTGGTTGAAGTCGGCGGTCGGGTCCGTACCCGGCGGCAGGATCACCGGCCGCGTCGGGTTCGTCGGTAAATACACCTGGCTGTTGACGGCCGAGAATTTGGTAAAGGGCGACTGCTTGAAGATGTCGTTGTAGAACGCCTTGACCTCGAGGTTTCCGAGCGCGAAGTCGCTGTCGGTGTATTTGGCGGTCAGATATTTCGAATCTTCCTTCAGCGGCTTGCCTTCATAGGGATCGCCGAAATCCGGGGAGACGGGATTGGTCGTGTAATCGGTGAACCAGTCCGGCTTCTGGTTGGCATAGGTCCAGTCGACGCTGGCCTCGAAGCGCCTGGAATCGAACTGGTAGCCGGCCACGCCGAAGAGATTGCCCGTGCCGGTGCGGTCGCCGCCGCCTTGCCCAAGCATGGCGTCGGAAGCCACCTCGTTGCCGTGGCCGTCATAGGTGCGGCGCGACAGATCACCGGACGCCGAGAAGAAATAGTCGAAATCGCCTTTCTTGCCCTCGACTGAGACACTGGTGCTTGGCCCGGCCGACTTGCCGGGGTTTTCGGTGAAGGCGGTGACGCCGGTGCGCACCGTCACCTTCGGCTTGTCGCTGTCGCCGCGCTTGGTGATGAAGTTGATCGTGCCGCCGGTGGCGCCGGCGCCATAAAGGCTGGACGCGCCATTGATGACTTCGATGCGCTCGACCGAATTCAGGTCGATCATCGACAGGATGCGTGAGACGTCCCGCAGCGGTGTGTTGCGCGGCACACCGTCGACCATGATGAGAACGCTGCGCCCGCGGAAGGTTTCCGAAGCGCCGGAAATGGTCTGGTTGCGTGGCGCGTAGCCGGGGACGATGCGGCTGATCAGGGTCGCGGCGTCGATATTTTCCTGCGCGGCTTCCTCGACCTGTTCCTGTTCCACGACCTGGACAGACTGAGCGACGCTGGAAATCGACCTTTCATTGCGGCCGGTGACCAGTATCTGATCGAGCACGGTGGCTCCCTGCTGGTCCGTCGGAGCGGCTTCCTGGGCAAATGCCGCGCCTGCCATAATCGACGAACCCAAAGCCGATGACCAAAGAAGCGTACTGAAAAATCTGCGCATGCTGTCCCCATCCATGCCCTGGTCCCCAGCGCCAGAGCGGAAAGGCCCAGTTATAATTCATGATAAAACGAGTCAACATTATTTTGTGGCTTTTCAAATCAGGATTAGTCAGCGAACGGATGGGAGCCGGGTACATGAACGGCGCGCATTTTAGCCGGCACTAAGATGCTGAGTTTTCTTGACAAACGGCTTACGGGCGGCCGGCGGCGGCGTCAGCCTTTGTGCTTACAAGAAGCTCTGCGGATCGATGTCGACCTGCACGCGGACCGAGCCGCGCTGCTTCGGCCCTTCGGCCAGCATGGTGCGGATGAAGCCTTGGATGTCGGCGCGCTTTTCACCCTGGATCAGCAAACGGAAACGATGGCGCCCACCGAGCAGCGACAGCGGCGCCTCGGCCGGACCGAGCACGAACAGGTCGCTGGCCTGGGGTGCTGCACGGCGCAGGCCTCGCGCGTGGCCTTCGGCCTCGGCCCGCGTCACCGCACTGACGATGACGCCGGCAAGCCTGCCGAAGGGCGGCAGGGCTGCCCGTTCGCGCTCAGTGATCTCGCGTTCGTAAAAGGCCTCGGCATCGCCCGAGACGATCGCCCGCATCACCGGATGGTCCGGCTGGAAAGTCTGCAGCAGGCCGAGGCTCTTCTTGCCGGTGCGGCCGGCGCGTCCAGTCACCTGGCTGAGCAATTGGAAGGTGCGCTCAGCGGCGCGCGGATCGCCATTGGCGAGGCCGAGATCGGCATCGACGACGCCGACCAGCGTCATGTTGGGAAAGTTATGGCCCTTGGCGACCAGCTGCGTGCCGATGACGATGTCGACCTCGCCATTGGCGATGGCCTCGAGCTCCAGCCGCAGCCGGCGCACCCCGCCCATCAAATCGGATGACAGGACGATCGTGCGCGCGTCGGGGAAATGCGCCACGACTTCTTCAGCTATCCGCTCGACGCCAGGCCCGCAGGCGACCAGATGGTCGAGCGTGCCGCATTCCGGACAAGCCTCCGGCCGCTTCTCATTGTGCCCGCAATGATGGCAGACGAGTTGGCCGCGAAAGCGGTGCTCGACCAGCCAGGCCGAACAAACCGGGCAGCCGAAGCGGTGGCCGCAGACACGGCACAGCGTCAGCGGCGCGTAGCCGCGCCGGTTGAGGAACAGCAGCGACTGTTCCTTCTTCTCCAGCGTACGCTGCATCTCACCGATCAGCAGCGGCGACAGAAACCCCCCGCGCGCCGGCGGCGCGCGGCGCATGTCGATCGATTTGAGATGCGGAAGCGCCGCCTCCGCGAAGCGGGCAGAGAGAACCGCTCTATCGTATTTACCTTGGCTCGCATTGACCCGGCTTTCGACCGACGGCGTCGCCGACGCCAGCACCACCGGGAAGCCGCTGATATGGCCGCGCACCACCGCCATGTCGCGGGCATTGTAGAAGACACGGTCCTCCTGCTTGTAGGCGGGGTCGTGTTCCTCGTCGACGACGATCAGCCCGAGCTCGCGGAACGGCAGGAACAGCGCCGAGCGTGCGCCGGCGACGACGCGCACGCCGCCTTCCGCCACCTGTCGCCAGACCTTTTCGCGCATTCGGGGCGGCAGGTCGGAATGCCATTCCGCCGGCTTGGCGCCGAAGCGCTGCTGAAAGCGTTCGAGGAAGGCATGCGTCAGCGCGATCTCCGGCAAAAGGATCAACACCTGCTTGCCCCGGTCGAGGGCTGCCGCCACCGCCTCGAAATAAACTTCCGTCTTGCCCGAGCCGGTGACGCCGTCGAGCAGCGTGACGTTGAAAGCAGCGGCCGCGACATTGGCGCGCAGCATGGCGGCCGCGTCTGCCTGGTCCGGCATCAGCTCCGGCATGGCGTAGGAGGGATCGGGCGCGGCGACCACCGGTCGAGGCGGGATCATCACCGTCTCGAACACGCCTTGCGCCTTGAGCCCCTCGACCACCGTCGACGACACGCCCGCCGCGTGCGCCAGGCCGGATCGCGTCCAGGCAAGCCCCCCTTCCGCCGTCTCCAGCACGCGCGTCCTGGCATCCGTCATCCGGTTGGGCATGACGAGGGTCCGCTGCAGGCCCTCGATCCATGGTTCGGGATCGAACGCCTCCGGCGCGCGCAACAGCATGCGCGCCACCATGCCGGGCGGCGACAGCGTGTACTGCGCCAGCCAGTCGACAAAGCGGCGCATGCCGCGGTCGATCGGCGGGCAGTCGAAGACCTGTTCGATCGGGCGCAGCTTTTTGGCGTCGATATTCTCGACCGCACCATCCCAGACGATGCCGGCAACCTGGCGCGGACCGAGCGGCACGCGCACGATCGAGCCCGGCACCACGCGCACGCCGGCAGGCACAGCGTAGGTGTAGGGCCGTTCGGCCGGCATCGGCACCAGCACCGGCGCGGCTGCGACAAAGGGCGAATCTTCGATCATCGGGCGTGACCTTGCCCCGACTTTGGTCTAGATCAAAGGGCAACCCCGAATGTGCATGGCATGCACATGGAAATCTTTCAGGAGACCCCCATGAAATTTTTTGTCGACACCGCTGACATCAAGGACATCAAGGAACTGAACGACCTGGGGCTGCTCGACGGCGTGACCACCAATCCCTCGCTGATCCTGAAATCCGGCGGTAAGATCGCCGAGGTCACCAAGCAGATCTGCGACATCGTCAGGGGCCCGGTTTCGGCCGAGGTCGTTGCGATCGAATACAAGGACATGATGGCCGAGGCCAACATCCTGGCCAAGATCGCCGACAATGTCTGCATCAAGGTGCCGCTGACGCTCGACGGCCTGCGCGCCTGCAAGACGATCCGCACCGAGATGAACCGCATGGTCAATGTAACGCTGTGCTTCTCGGCCAACCAGGCGCTGCTGGCGGCCAAGGCCGGCGCCTCGTTCATCTCGCCCTTCGTCGGCCGCGTCGACGATACCGGCGCGGACGGCATGGAACTGATCCAGGAGATCCGGCAGATCTACGACAATTACGATTTCGACACCGAGATCCTCGTCGCTTCGGTTCGCACCGTGAACCACGTCAAGCAGGCAGCCCTGATCGGCGCCGATGTCGTTACCGCGCCGGCCGCGACGCTGAAGGCGCTGGTCAAGCACCCGTTGACCGACAAGGGCCTGGATCAGTTCGCTGCCGACTGGGCCAAGACCGGCCAGAAGATCGGCTGAGATCGGGCTCGATACAAAAAGGCCGGGAAACCGGCCTTTTTATTGCGGACTGCTAAAGTCGAGTTGGCAAGGCTAGGAAACGCTCAGGCCTTCTTGCCGTGCCTGACCAAGTCCTGGGCGACCGACAGGCTCACCATTTCAGCCAGTTCGCGTGCGGCGCGGTTCTCGGCGTCGAGCTGCGCCCGGTAGGAGGCGAACTCCTGCGTCGGCTTGTCGAAGGATGATGGGATCGACCGCTTGCCGGTGGCGATCACCACGCCGGTCCTGGCATCGGTCAGCACATAGTTTGCGGTCAGCGTCACCGTGCCTGCCGTCGGCTCGTCTTCGTCGGTCTGAATCTGCACCACCGCGGCCGATTCGACCAGTTCGGTGACACCGAGATCGAGCATGTAGACCGGTGCCGTCGTCTCGCCGGCACCCTGGCCGAAGGCGAAGATCAGATTGTTGCGGACCTGCTGGGCATAGCGGGTCTTGACCGGCTTGACCGCGATCGAGGCGAGCTCCGCCGACGCGCTGACAGTCGAGCCTGCCGTCAGCGGCGCGCTCGAATAGAGCGGCCTGACCGTGCAGGCCGAAACCAGCGTCATCGAGGCCACCAGCCCGCAGAGCGCGGTGCGGCGCAGCACATGCGTCGTCTTTCCGAAGTCAAGCCCCGTCTTTTTGAAATCAGGCAACGACATTGACGATCCTCTGCGGCACGATGATCACCTTGCGGGGCGCCTTACCTTCCAGCGCTTTCTGCACGAAGTCGAGAGCCAGAACCGCTTTTTCGACCGCACCTTGGTCCGCGTCGCGGGCAATTGTCAAATCGCCGCGCTTCTTGCCGTTGACCTGAACCGGGAGCACGATCTCGTTGTCGACCACCAGTGCCGGATCGTAGACCGGCCAAGGCCGTTCGGCGACCAGATCGGTGCCGCCGAGCGTGTGCCAGCACTCTTCGGCCAGATGCGGCATGACCGGCGCGACCACATGCACAAGGATCTCCACCGCCTCGCGGCAGGCGCCTTTCAGCGCCGCGTCGGCCTTGCCCTCGGCGACGTCGTTGAGCGGCGCGGTCAAGGCATTGGCCAGTTCGTAGATGCGGGCGATGGCCCGGTTGAAGCCGAGCTTCTCGATATCCTCGCCGATAGCCTTCAGGATCTTGTGCGCGGCCTTGGAAACGGCCCCCGCCTCGCCCTCCGGCGCCGCCTGCGGCTTGGCGCCGTCAAGCGTCTCGGCGGCAATGGACACCAGGCGCCAGACACGCTGGATGAAGCGATGTGCGCCGGCGGCGCCATCGTCCGTCCATTCGACGTCGCGCTCGGGCGGCGAATCCGACAGCATGAACCAGCGTGCGGTGTCGGCGCCGTAGCCGTCGGTGATGTCTTCCGGGCTTACCGTATTCTTCTTCGACTTCGACATCTTTTCGAGTGAGCCGATCGCCGCCTCTTCGCCGGTGGCGATCTCGATGGCGCGGCGCTTGCCGCCGACATCCTCGATCCTGACCTCAGCCGGCGACAGCCAGCGGCCATTGTTCGACGCACCGCCGACGCGGTAGGTCTCATGCACCACCATGCCTTGCGTGAACAGGCCCTTGAATGGCTCGGCCAGGTCGAGATGCCCGGTCGCGCGCATGGCGCGGGTGAAGAAGCGCGAATAGAGCAGATGGAGGATCGCGTGCTCGATGCCGCCAATATACTGGTCGACGGCCAGCCAGTCATCGGCAGCCTTGGGCTCCGTCGGCTCATTGGCCCAGGGCGCGGTGAAGCGCGCGAAATACCAGGACGAATCGACGAACGTGTCCATCGTGTCGGTCTCGCGGCGCGCATCCTTGCCGCATTTCGGGCACTTCACATGCCGCCAGGTCGGGTGACGGTCGAGCGGATTGCCGGGACGGTCGAACTCGATGTCGTCGGGCAGCTTGACCGGCAGATCGGCCTTCGGCACCGGCACGACGCCGCAATCCTCGCAATGGATCATCGGGATCGGGCAGCCCCAGTAGCGCTGACGCGAAATGCCCCAGTCGCGCAAGCGGAAGTTCACCTTGCGCTCCGCCATTGGCCGCCCGCCTATGGTCTTCTGCTCCAGGAGCTTTGCCACCTCGTCGAACGCCTGCTCCGGCTTCATGCCGTCGAGAAAGCGCGAATTGATCATCACGCCGTCATCGACATAGGCCTCTTCCGTGACCTGGAAGGTCTTGGCGTCGGCATCTTCCGGCATCACCACCGCGATCACCGGCAGGCCGTATCTGTTGGCGAAGTCGAGGTCGCGCTGGTCGCCCGACGGACAGCCGAATATGGCGCCGGTGCCGTATTCCATCAAAACGAAATTCGCGACGTAGACCGGCAGGGTCCACGAGTCGTCGAACGGATGCACGACGCGGATGCCGGTGTCGAAACCTTTCTTCTCGGCCGTCTCCAGTGCGGCCACCGACGTGCCCATATGCCTGATTTCGTCGATGAACTTGGCCAGATCGAGATTGGTCTCGGCGGCCTTCCTGGCCAGCGGATGGTCGGCGGCAACCGCCATGAACGACGCGCCGAAAATGGTGTCGGGCCTGGTCGTGTAGACCTCCAGTTCCTTCGCATCGCCAACCGGAGCGGCCAGCGGCCAGCGGATCAGCAGCCCTTCCGAGCGGCCGATCCAGTTCTGCTGCATCAGCTTGACCTTTTCCGGCCACTCGCCGAGACCATTCAGCGAGTCCAGCAGGTCCTGCGCGTAGTCGGTGATCTTGAAGAACCACTGCGTCAGCTCGCGCTGTTCGACCAGCGCGCCCGAGCGCCAGCCACGGCCGTCGATGACCTGCTCGTTGGCGAGCACCGTCATGTCCTCCGGGTCCCAGTTGACCTTGGAGGATTTGCGCGTCACCAGCCCCTTTTCGACGAAGTCGAGGAACAGCATCTGCTGGCGGTGGTAATAGTCGACGTCGCAGGTGGCGAACTCACGCGCCCAGTCCAGCGACAGGCCCATCATCTTGAGCTGCTCGCGCATGGCGGCGATGTTGGCGTAGGTCCATTCCTTGGGATGGACCTTGTTCTGCATCGCCGCGTTTTCGGCCGGCATGCCGAAAGCGTCCCAGCCCATCGGGTGCAGCACGTTGAAGCCCTTGGCCCGCTTGTAGCGCGCCACCACATCGCCCATCGTGTAGTTGCGGGTGTGGCCGATATGGATCTTCCCCGAGGGATAGGGGAACATCTCCAGCACGTAGTATTTCGGCTTTGGATCGTTGTTATGCGCTTCGAACAGCTTCTTTTCGGCCCAGGCCTTCTGCCATTTGGGCTCTGACGCGCGCGGATTGTATCGTTCGGTTGCCATCGGATGATTTTCACTTAAAAGCAGGCGCAGACCGCCGGACAAGGCCCGGTGGCCAAGGTAAATGTCGTCGCGGTGTTCACCATGGATTGCCGGACCCGTCAACTGCGGCGAGCCGGCCAAGACGATTAAAGACAGGCAGGATATGGACATGGCCAGCGCCGTTGAACAGTTTTTCGCCGTCAAGACGAGGATCGCTGCCGCCGAGCGCGAGGCCGGCCGCGACGCCGGTTCGGTGACGCTGGTTGCGGTGTCGAAGACTTTTGAGGCCGACGTCATCCGCCCGGTCATCGAGGCTGGCCAGCGCGTCTTCGGCGAAAACCGCGTGCAGGAAGCGCAAGGCAAATGGCCGGCCTTGAAAGCGGAATTCCCTAATATCGAACTGCATCTGATCGGCCCGCTGCAGTCGAACAAGGCGAGGGAAGCCGTCGCTCTCGCCGACGTCATCGAGACCGTCGACCGCGAAAAGATCGCCGCCGAACTCGCCAAGGAAATCGTGCGCCAGGGCCGCACGCCGAAACTCTACGTCCAGGTCAATACCGGCTCGGAGCCGCAAAAGGCCGGCATCGAGCCGCGCGACGCCGTCGCCTTCGTCGCCCGCTGCCGCGATGTCCATGGCCTCGCCATCGAAGGCCTGATGTGCATCCCGCCGGCCGACGAAAACCCCGGCCCGCATTTCGCCTTGCTGGAAAAGCTCGGCAAAGAGGCCGGGGTCGCAAAACTATCGATGGGCATGTCCGGCGACTTCGAGACCGCCATAGCCTTCGGCGCCACCAGCGTCCGCGTCGGCTCGGCGATTTTTGGGAGCCGGTAGCCTTCGGCTTCGTGAGACACCTGTCGTTCCCCTATTATTCGAGCTAATGTTTCGAGCACATCCGGCGAGTTAGCGAGGACTATTCTTCTTCGACTGGCATCTCAGGGACGCGAGAAACAATCTTTCGAAGCTTGTACGACAGGCGCACAAAGAAGGGGCGCAAACCATCACCTTGCGCGGAAAGCCGGCTGGCGTCGTATTGTCTCCTGATGACTATGACCAACTGATCGGCGCAGCCTTGGCTTGCCGAATATCTTCTCTCCGGTCCCGCGTGGGACGACGATTTCGACGAGGAGGTCAACCGCCGCTCAAAGACGATGATCCGACCCGTGGAATTCTGATAGAGTTTTCGGCATGAAGATCATCTCGCGACGGTTGACGGGCTCTATGGGCCAACTGCGTTAGGTCCATTGTGCCACCACTGGAAACGAAACGCACCGTTCCTATTTGCATGGCGTCATCACACATCTGCTGGAGCTGCCACCATGCGCTACAATCAACTTGGAAATACGGGGATGTTCGTCTCGGAACTCTGCCTCGGCACCATGACCTTCGGCGCCGCGGGCGAGAATGCCCAATGGGGCCTGATTGCCAGCCTCGACCAGAAGGGCGTCAACGACGTCGTTGCCCGTTCCATCGCCGCCGGCGTTAATTTCTTCGACACGGCCGACGTCTATTCATTCGGCCAGTCCGAACGCCTGCTTGGCCAGTCGCTCAAGGATCTTGGCGTCAAGCGCTCGGACGTCGTCATTGCGACCAAGGTGCATGGCGCCATGGGCCAGGGCCCGAACGAGCGCGGCTCTTCGCGCGGCCACATCATGGATTCGGTCGAGGGCAGCCTGGAGCGGCTGCAGCTCGACCATATCGATCTCTACCAGCTGCACGGCACCGACACGGTGACCCCCATCGACGAGACGCTGCGGGCGCTCGACGATCTCGTTGCCAGCGGTAAGGTCCGCTATGTCGGCGTCTCCAACTGGGCGGCTTGGCGCATCTCTAAGGCCCTCGGCATAGCCGAGCGCAAGGGGTTTTCCCGCTTTGAGACCATCCAGTCCTATTACTCGATCGCCGGCCGCGACCTCGAGCGCGAGATCGTGCCGCTGATCAACGAGGAAAAGCTCGGCCTGATGGTCTGGTCGCCAATGGCCGGCGGCCTGCTGTCGGGCAAATACGGCCCCGGCGCGCCCGGCAATGGCGAAGGCCGCCGCGCCGCCTTCAACTTCCCGCCGGTCGATGAGGACCGCGCCTGGGCGGCTGTCGCCGTGATGCGCGACATCGCCCAGAAGCACGGCGTCAGCGTCGCCACGGTGGCGCTCGGCTATGTCCTGGCCAAACCTTTCGTCATGAGCGTCATCATCGGCGCCAGCCGCATGGAGCAGCTCGAGCAGAACCTAGCCGCGGCCGAGGTGAAGCTCGACGCCGACGATCTCGCCAAACTTGATGAGGTCAGCGCGCTGCCGGCCGAATATCCCGGCTGGATGCTGGAGCGCCAGGCCGCCGGTCGCCGCCCGGCGCCGTTCACGCCGAAGAAGTAGTCGCCGCCGGTTGGATGCTGGGGAGCCAAAGGGCTCCCCAAAATCGTTCAGGCTCTGTTTTTGTTGAGCATGATCTTTTCCGAAAACCGGATTCCCCCTTTCGGGATCATGCTCCCATCCGAACGCTCTCGACCAGAAAGTCGAGAAAGGCCCGCACCCGTGCCGGCAGATGCCGGCCCTGGCCGACATAGACGGCGTGGGTAGGCTCCTCGTCGCCCGGATTGAAATCCTCCAGCAGCGCCGTCAGCCGCCCCGCCGCGATGTCATCGGCCACATGCCAGTGTGCCAGCCGGGCGATGCCGGCGCCGCCGATCGCCATCAACCGCATCGACTCGCCATCGCCGACCAGCGTGTTTCCCACGATGGGAACCGTGATGGCATTGTCAGCTGCGTCGACAAACTGCCAGCCATCGACATGCCGGACAAAGCCGAAAGCCATGCGATTGTGCCGGCTGAGATCGGCTGGAATCAGCGGTGTGCCATGTGTCTTGAGATAGGACGGTGCGGCAACGACCGTCATCCGGGTTTGCCCGAGCTTGCGCGCCACCAGCCGCGATTCGCCGAGCGGCCCGGCGCGGATGGCGACGTCGGCACGCTCAGCCATCAAATCGATGACGCTGTCGGTCAGCACCAGATCGACCGAAATCTCGGGATAGCGTTCGAGGAAATCAGGCAGCAGCGGGATCAGCCGATGCACCCCGAAGGGCACATAGGAGTTGACGCGCAGCCGTCCGCGCGGCGCGGCACCCACGGCCGCCTCGCGCTCGGCCGCCGCCATATCGGCCAAGATGCGCACCCCGCTGTCATAGAACGCCGTCCCTTCCGGCGTCAGCTGCAGCTTGCGCGTCGAGCGGGTGACCAGCCGCGCGCCGAGCCTTGCCTCCAGTCGCGCGATCAGCTTGCTCACCGCCGACGGTGTCATACGCAGCGAACGAGCCGCAGCCGAGAAGCTGCTCGCCTCGACGACGCGGACGAACACTTCGATCTCGCCGGAACGGTTGATGTCGGGTCTGGCCATCTGTGAATCTATTTCACAGGAAATATGCCCAAGGCAAGTCTGGTTCACAAGGCATGGCAACACGATCTCTGCGGTCGGGGCGCGGGTCTGGACAGCGCGCTCGTTCGAGTTCGAACTGGAAACCGCCATGCCTCTTGCCCTCTACGCCCTCGCTGCCGGCGCCTTCGGCATCGGTGTCACCGAATTCGTCATCATGGGGCTGCTGATCGATGTCAGCAAAGATCTCGGAGTCTCGATCTCGGCCGCCGGCCAGTTGATTTCGGGCTACGCGTTGGGCGTCGTCATCGGCGCGCCGCTTTTGACCATCGCCACCGGCAACTGGCCCCGCAAGACCGTCCTTCTGGCCCTTATGGCGATCTTCACGCTCGGCAACCTCGCCTGTGCGATCGCCCCCGACTACTGGACGCTGATGGGCGCCCGCATCATCACCGCCTTTGCCCATGGCACTTTCTTTGGCGTCGGCTCGGTGGTCGCCACCGGCCTGGTCGCGCCCAACAAGAAAGCCTCGGCGATCGCGCTGATGTTCACCGGCCTGACTATCGCCAACATCCTCGGCGTGCCCTTCGGCACTTGGCTCGGCCAGACCTTCGGCTGGCGCGCCGCCTTCTGGGCCGTAACCCTGGTCGGCTTGGCAGCCTTTGCCGTCATCCTGCTTCTGGTGCCGCGCAGCAAGGAAGCGCCCGAGAAGACCAATCTGCGCGCAGACCTCGCAGTGCTGCGCCGCACGCCGGTGCTGCTCGGCCTCGCCACCACCGTGCTCGGCTATGCCGGCGTCTTCGCCGTCTTCACCTACATCGCCCCGCTGCTCACCGAGATCACCGGTTTTGGGGAAGCCGCCGTGTCGCCGATCCTGCTCGTCTTCGGCGGCGGTCTTATCGCCGGCAATCTGCTTGGCGGCAAGGTCGCCGACCGCTGGTTGGTGCCGGCGGTGCTCGGCAGCCTCGTGGTGCTGGCGTTGGTGCTGGCCACAATGACCTTCGCCGTCCACAGCCAAATCCTGGCCGTCATCTATGTCGGCCTGCTTGGTGCCGCCGCCTTCGCCACCGTGGCGCCGCTGCAGATGTGGGTGCTGGAAAAGGCGCAAGGCGCGGGCCAGAGCCTCGCCTCGTCCTTCAACATCGCCGCCTTCAACCTCGGCAATGCCGCCGGCGCTTGGCTTGGCGGCGCGGTGATTGCCCATGGCCTCGGCCTCGGCTCACTAACCTGGATCGCCGCTTTGCTGCCGGTCGCGGCTCTTGGCGTCGCTGCCCTGGCGCTGCGCCTCGATCGCGCCCCCACAATCGGGGCGCCGGTCTGCGCCCAGTCATGAGCATCACGCGCAATCCTTCTTCGACATCATCAAGGAGCATAAAATGGATTATCGACGTCTCGGCGCATCGGGCCTGAAAGTGCCCGCACTCTCTTTCGGCGCCGGCACTTTCGGCGGCTCCGGGCCGCTGTTCGGGGCCTGGGGCAACAGCGACGCCAAGGAAGCGCGGCGGCTGATCGACATCTGCCTCGAGGCCGGCGTCAATCTGTTCGACACCGCCGATGTCTATTCGAACGGCGCCTCCGAGGAAGTGCTTGGCGAAGCCATCAAAGGCCGCCGCGACGCGGTGCTGATCTCGACCAAGACTTCGCTGCCGATGGGCGACAGACCGGCCGACTACGGCTCGTCGCGCTCGCGGCTGATCAAAGCCGTCGACGCCGCCCTGAAGCGCATGGGCACCGATTACATCGACCTGTTGCAGCTGCACGCCTTCGATGCAGGCACGCCGATCGAGGAGGTGTTGTCGACGCTGGACGACCTCGTGCGCGCCGGCAAGCTGCGCTATGTCGGCGTCTCCAACTTCTCCGGCTGGCAACTGATGAAGTCGCTGGCCGAGGCCGACAAGCATGGCTACCCGCGCTATGCTGCGCACCAGGTCTACTACTCGCTGGTCGGCCGCGACTATGAGTGGGAGCTGATGCCGCTCGGTATCGACCAGGGCATCGGCGCGCTGGTGTGGAGCCCGCTCGGCTGGGGCCGCCTGACCGGCAAGATCCGCCGCGGCCAGCCCCTGCCGGAAAAGAGCCGGCTGCACGACACCGCCGATTTCGGCCCGCCGGTCGCGGACGAACATCTCTACCGGGTCATGGATGCGCTTGATGCGATGGCTGAAGAGACCGGCAAGACCGTGCCGCAGATCGCCATCAACTGGCTCTTGCAGCGCCCGACCGTGTCCTCGGTCATCATCGGCGCCCGCAACGAGGAACAGCTGCGCCAGAACCTCGGCGCCGTCGGCTGGGCGTTGACGCCGGAGCAGGTCAAAAAGCTCGACAAGGCAAGCGAAGTGACCGCGCCCTACCCGTACTTCCCCTATCACCGCCAGGAAGGTTTCGCCCGGCTGAACCCGCCTGCGGTGTGATCGCCGACGTTGAAGCTGCCAATCTCCCCCCTCGCGGGGGAGATCAGCTATACTGCCGCTCAGTGCAGCACGAACTCCCCATCCACCTTCCGCCATTCGTTCGGCGCGATCAGCTTCTGGTGCGTGTAGCTGATCGAATGCAGCGGCCCGTCGAGCCTGGCCTTCCAAAACTCGATGAACTTGATCAGCACCGGAAACTTCGGCGCCAGATCGTAATCCTGCCAGATGAAGCTCTGCAGCAGATGCGGGTGGTCGGGAAAATGGTATAGAATCTTGGCCGTGGTCAGGCCATACCCCTTGAGCATCAGGTCCATTTCGGAATGATCGCGCATGACAGCCCCTTGGCCTAGTTGATTCTCCATTCCTCCCAACACCGAATTGTGCGCGCCGTTCCTTAACTGTCTATGATTTTCCTGATCCCAGTCGGGTTTTATGCACGAAAACATGCAGTTAGCAGCGACCGCTGCCGAGTGCTGATACAACCGAGACGGGAGCTGCGGCATCCCGCCACGCGAATCCAACGTCTAATGTTGCCGTCAGCGCGGAACTGTTAATAATGCCGCCGAATTCGCGGCTGCGTCGCCGTGATCCTGGCTGTGGTCAAGCCGGCGGGGTGGTTTGGGAGGAAAGTGAAGACATGTCCGAGGTGAAGATCCACCGCGTCCAGCCGGCGTGGAAGAAGAATGCGCTGATCGACAATGACACCTACCTCAAATGGTATGCTGACAGCGTGAAGAATCCGGACAAGTTCTGGGGCAAGCACGGCAAGCGCATCGACTGGTTCAAGCCGTTCAGCAAGGTCAAGAACACCTCCTTCGAGGGCAAGGTCTCGATCAAATGGTTCGAGGACGGCGAAACCAACGTCTCCTACAACTGCATCGACCGCCATTTGAAGAAGCGCGGCAACCAGACAGCCATCATCTGGGAAGGCGACAATCCCTACGACGACAAGAAGATCACCTATAACGAGCTCTACGAGCATGTCTGCCGGCTCGCCAATGTGATGAAGAAGCACGGCGTCAGGAAGGGCGACCGCGTCACCATCTACATGCCGATGATCCCGGAAGCCGCCTACGCGATGCTGGCTTGCACCCGCATCGGCGCCATCCACTCGATCGTCTTCGGCGGCTTTTCACCGGACGCGCTGGCCGGCCGCATCGATGACTGCAAGTCGACCTTCGTCATCACCGCCGACGAAGGCCTGCGCGGCGGCAAGCCGATCCCGCTGAAGGAAAACACCGACAGAGCGATCGAAATCGCCGCCAAGGCCGGCACCAAGGTCGATAAGGTGGTCGTCGTGCGCCGCACCGGCGGCAAGACCGGCTGGGTCCAGGGACGCGACATCTGGTACCATGACGAGATCGCCACGGTGAAAGGCGACTGCAAGCCGGAGAAGATGAAGGCCGAGGATCCGCTGTTCATCCTCTACACCTCAGGCTCGACCGGCAAGCCGAAGGGCGTGCTACACACCACCGCCGGCTATCTCGTCTATGTCTCGATGACCCACCAATATGTCTTCGACTACCATGACGGCGATATCTACTGGTGCACCGCCGATGTCGGTTGGGTCACCGGCCACAGCTACATCGTCTATGGCCCGCTCGCCAACGGCGCCACCACGCTGATGTTCGAGGGCGTGCCGAACTACCCCTCGCAGTCGCGCTTCTGGGAAGTCATCGACAAGCACAAGGTCAACATCTTCTACACTGCGCCGACGGCGCTGCGCGCGCTGATGGGCGCCGGCGACGAACCGGTGAAGAAGACCTCGCGCAAGTCGCTGCGCGTGCTGGGCTCGGTCGGCGAACCGATCAATCCGGAAGCCTGGGAGTGGTATTTCAACATCGTCGGCAACGGCAAGGTGCCGATCGTCGACACCTGGTGGCAGACCGAGACCGGCGGCATCCTGATCACGCCGCTGCCCGGCGCCACCGACCTCAAGGCTGGTTCGGCGACGCGGCCCTTCTTCGGCATCAGGCCGCAGCTGGTCGACGGCGAAGGTAGGGTGCTGGAAGGGGCGGCCGACGGCAATCTCTGCATCGCCGATTCCTGGCCCGGCCAGATGCGCACGGTCTATGGCGATCATGACCGCTTCGTGCAGACCTATTTCTCCACCTACAAGGGCAAATACTTCACCGGTGACGGCTGTCGCCGCGACGCCGACGGCTATTACTGGATCACCGGCCGCGTCGACGACGTCATCAACGTTTCCGGCCACCGCATGGGAACGGCCGAGGTCGAATCGGCGCTCGTCAGCCATGAGAAGGTGTCGGAAGCAGCTGTCGTCGGCTATCCCCACGACATCAAGGGCCAGGGCATCTACAGCTACGTTACCTTGATGAAAGGCGTGGAGCCTAGCGAGGAACTGCGCAAGGAGCTCGTGGCCCATGTCCGCAAGGAGATCGGCGCCATCGCCTCGCCCGACAAGCTGCAATTCGCGCCCGGACTGCCGAAAACCCGCTCCGGCAAGATCATGCGCCGTATCCTGCGCAAGATCGCCGAGGACGATTTTTCCGCGCTCGGCGATACCTCGACACTGGCCGATCCGGCCGTGGTCGATGATCTGATCGCCAACCGCCAGAACAAGAAGGGCTGAGGGGATTTGATGGCTGCACTGGGCGCAGTCACGGAGCTCTGGCGTTACCCCGCAAGTTCGCTTGCCGGCGAACGCCAGGACGCCATTTCGGTCGGCCTTGAAACCATCGACGGCGACCGGCTGTTCGGCCTTGTCGATGTCTCGGACAATGAGATCGCGCGGCCCGACCGCGACGCCAAGTGGCACAAGGTGCCGCGCATCCGCACCCGGCTGAGCAAGGACCGCAAGCTGGAGATCGCCGTTCCCGACGGCGACTGGCTGGCAGTGCCGGGTGTGGAATGCGACCAAGCCATCTCGGCCTATCTCGGCTTCGCCGCCTCGATCCGGCCGTTCAGCCAGGACAACGCCCCCGGCTACACCGGCCCGCTCACCGCGGCGCGCTACCGCAAAGCGCCGATCCATCTCTTGACCACCGCATCGCTGGCGCGGCTCAAGGCGCTGCACCCCGAAGGCATTCCCGATCCGCGCCGCTTCCGCCCCAACATCGTTATCGACATGGCGGCGGTCGAAAGCTCGTTTCCCGAGACCGAATGGATTGGCCGCAAGCTTGCCATCGGCGACCTGCTGGTGACCGTCTCGGAGCCGTGCCGCCGCTGCGGCTTCACCATCATCAGCCAGGACGGCTTCGACCACGATCCCGGCATCCTGCGCAATCTGGTCCGCCACAACGCCCATAATCTCGGCGTCTATTGCACTGTGGACAGGCCTGCCCGCGTCGAGATCGGCGCGCCGATGCGGTTCGTGTAGGCCTCTACCGCGAGGCAGCGAATCGCAGACCTTGGAAAGCGTGGGGTTCGGCCCCGAATCCTATCTCTACCGATACAGATCCGCCCGTGTCGGCGGCAGCCCGCTCGGGCCGCGTGCGCGTTTGGTGACGACGGTCTGAAAAATCTGCGCCGAGGCGCGCTCGAAGGTGATCGAGCAGCCGGTGAGATAAAGCAGCCACAGCCGTGCCTTGGCCTCGCCGACTTCGGCGACCGCCTCGTCGAAGCGAGCCTGTAGCCGCTCGGCCCACAGCCGGCAGGTGCGCGCATAGTGCTCGCGCAGATTCTCGACGTCGTAGACCAGGAAGCCATGCGCCTCCAGATTGCCCAGCGTCATGCCGATCGTGTCGAGTTCGCCGCCTGGGAAAATGTATTTGAGCAGCGCCTTGAACTCCGGCCCCTTGCGCAAGGTTTTCTTCAAGTCGCCCTTGCTGCGCCTGGTGATGGCGTGGTGCAGATAGATGCCGCCGGGCTTCAGCAAGCGATGGATGGTCTTGAAATAGCTGGCGTGGTTGGCGAGGCCGAGATGCTCGAACATGCCGATCGACGATATCTTGTCGAAGGAGCCTTTGAGTTCCGCATAGGATTTGATCTCGATGGTGATGCGGTCCTGCAGCCCTTCGGCGCGGATGCGCTCGCGGGCGAGATCGGTCTGCGCCTGCGACAGCGACACGCCATGGCCGACGACGCCGTAATTTTTGGCCGCATGGATCAGCATGGCGCCCCAGCCGCAGCCGATGTCGAGCAGCTTTTCGCCCGATTTCAGCCTGAGCTTGCGGCAGATATGGTCGAGCTTGTCGGCCTGCGCCTGGTCGATGCCATCGGCGAAATCCTTAAAGTAGCCGCAGCTGTAGACCATGCGCTCGTCGAGGAAGAGCCGGTAAAAGGCATTCGAAATGTCGTAGTGATGCTGGATCGCCTCCTGGCTCGACCCGCTGACATAGGGGTTGCGACCCGACAGATCGGTGCGTGCACTCATCTGCTTGCGTGACAGGAGCACCGCCGGCAGGTCGCGCAGGATCGCCAGCTTCGGCAGCGACTTGAGCTTGGTCCTGAGCTTGCCTTGCGACGGCAGTGCATAAAAATCGAAAATCGTCCCGTCTTCGATGTCTATCGTCTTGGAAATCCACATCTCGATCAGCGTCGACAGTGATGGCCGCTTCACCACCTGCCAGACGATGTCCTGGTCGTTGATGGTGAGCACGGGCCCGGTGGCGGGACCGATCCGCTCGCCGGTCCACAGCTTAACCGCAAAACCCGGCTTCAGCGTTTCGATCACCGTTCGCACGATGCGCGCGGCCTTCTCGGCTGCCTCCATGGCCATCCTCCCGAGTCCTGACAATCCACCTTGCATGGATTTTGCCCGCCCGCGCGGCTCTTCGCAACCCGGCGCAAAAGGCGGCTCGCCAGCTATTTCAAATCGGCATCTTGTTTTTTGCTGCAACGCACCCCATCATCTGTACGTGTTCAACAAATCGAAAGGAGGTGATCCGATGTCGAGTGATTTCGTTTTCCAGAACGTGGCCTCAGCGGATTGCACTTTCGGGAAGCAGTCTTCCCGTTAAGGCGCGATAAGCGCGGCGGGTGACCTCGGTCGCCGCCATTGGCCGCGCCACGGACGGAAACACGGAAGGCCGCCGGCTTCGTCAAGAAGCGGCGGCCTTTTCCATTTCCGGATTGTGTGTCGAAGCGGATCAGAATCCGGTCACGCCAGCGTCCGCGCGCTCACCGTCTTGTCGACGCCGTGATAGGGCGGGTTGAACAGATTGCCTTCCTGCTCGTAGGTCCAGACCTTGAACAGCGAAAGTTGGTGCGGGCCGAAGCTGTGCAGCAGCGGGACATCCGTGGCATCACGACCGCGCGCGATGACGACGCGGCCTATCCTCGGACGATTATGACGCGGGTCGAACGTGTACCATTTGCCGTCGAGGAACACTTCCATCCAGGCCGAAAAATCCATCGGCGCCGGGTCGGCCGGTACGCCGATGTCGCCGAGATAACCGTTCACATAGCGGGCCGGGATGTTCATGCAGCGGCAGAGCGTGATCGCCAGATGGGCGAAGTCGCGGCATACACCAACCTGCTCCTCATGCGCTTGGGCTGCGGTGCGCGTCGACCGCGCATAGCCATAGCCGAAGGACAGCCGGTTGTGGACATAGTCGACGATCGCCTGCACCCGCGCCCAGCCGGAGGGAACATGGCCGAAAAGCTGCCAGGCCAGACTACTCAGATGATCGGTCTCGCAATAGCGGCTGCCGAGGAGGTAGCCGAGCACGTCGTCCGGCAGTTCCGCCACCGGCACTTCCCTGGCCAGCGTGTTGACCGCGTCAGGCTCCCCGCTGTCCTCGACGGCTGCGTCATAGAGAATGCGGAAACTGCCGGCGGGTGCGGTGAAGCGGCGGCAGGTATTGCCGAACAGATCGTGATAGACCTTACTCGGCACTGAAGGCGACGTCAGCACGCGCGTCTGCCGTTTGATGTCGGCCTGACGATCCCTGTGGATATCAAGCAGCGAGATGACCGGCGTGGCGCCGACGCATTCAATGGCGATTTCGTAGCCGAGCCGGATCAGCACAATGATTGCCCCTTCGATCCCGTGGAAAACAGTATGCTCAAAACGCCAGAGGCGGGACCATGGTTCCCTGGAACTATCGAAAAGGCTCTCCCGCAGCTTCCCAGGCAGGCGTGGCGACGTTACGGTCGCACGACATGTTTCGACCCTCCCGAAACGATCCCTAACCCCCTTGGAAAACCTGATGTTTGCAGGCAGAAAATTCGCCGCGTTCCTGTTCGATATGGATGGCACGGTGCTCAATTCGATCGCCTCGGCCGAGCGCGTCTGGGCGGCGTGGGCGCTTAAGCACGGTCTCGACGTCGAAGCCTTCCTGCCGACGATCCATGGCGTGCGGGCGGTCGAGACCATCACCAGGCTGGCGCTTCCCGGCCTCGACCCTGTTCATGAGGCGTTTGTGCTGTTGCAGGCCGAGTCGGACGATGTCGAAGGCGTGCTGCCGATCGCCGGCGCCGTGCCGTTCCTCAACGCTTTGCCGCCAGAGCGCTGGGCGATCGTCACCTCGGCGCCGCGCCCGTTGGCGCTGCTGCGCATGCGGGCCGCCGGCATCCCGGTTCCCGCCTTGGTGGTCGCGGCCGAGGATGTGTCGCACGGCAAGCCGGCGCCCGACTGTTTCCTGCTGGCGGCAAAACGGCTCGGCGTCGATATCGGCGACTGTCTGGTCTTCGAGGACGCACCGGCCGGTATCGCGGCGGCGGAAGCAGCGGGCGCGTCGGTGATGGTGATCAGCGCCACTCACCAGCATCCTATGACGACTCAGCACAACTCGATTAGCGGCTACGAAACCGTCTCCATCGCCATCGATGACAGCGGCTGGATGACGCTGGGAGCACAGCGCAGCGCGGCCTGAGGAACTGGAGGACTGGAGGACTGGAGGACTGGAGGACTGCAATGAGCCTTTTTCTTCAACTCTTCAGTTCACCAGTTCCCCAGTTCTTCCGTTCCTGAACCCCTAGAAATCGCTAGCCAGTCCCTTCACTTCCCAGTCGCCGTAGCGGCCGGGTTCCTTGCCGCCGCGGCCGCCGATTTCCTTCGGCAACGCAGCTTCCTTCTGGCGATACGCTTCACGGCGCGCCTCGGCTTCAGCCAGCGCCCGGCTGGCCGCCGGCGTCAGGTCCTTCTCCCGGTCGGCATCAGCTTTGCTGGGTTGGTCGGTCATGCGATAGTCCGGGCGGATTGAAACGAAGGGCGGCGTTTCCCATCATATAGCCATGAGTTCACCCCGATCGACCTTTTTTTGCCACGGCCGCACAGGGAGCAGATGATGAGAACGCTACGCACCACCATGCTCCTGGCCGCGATGACGGCGCTGTTCATGGGCGTCGGTTTTCTGATCGGCGGCACCGGCGGCATGATGATCGCCTTCCTGGTCGCCGCGGGCACCAATCTGTTCAGCTACTGGAATGCCGACAAGATGGTGCTGTCGATGAACCACGCCGTCGAGGTCAACGCGAAGAACGCGCCCGAATTCCACGCCATCGTCGAGGCGTTGGCCAAGCAGGCCGGCCTGCCGATGCCCAAGACTTATCTGATCGACAATCCGCAGCCGAACGCCTTCGCCACCGGCCGCAATCCCGAGAACGCCGCGGTCGCGGCCTCGACCGGGCTGCTGGAGCGCCTGTCGCATGAGGAGGTGGCGGCAGTCATGGCGCATGAGCTGGCCCACATCCAGCATCGAGACACGCTGACCATGACCATTGTCGCGACACTCGCCGGCGCCATCTCGATGCTCGGCAATTTCGCCTTCTTCTTCGGCGGCAGCCGCGACAACAACAACCCGTTCGGCTTTGTCGGCGTGCTGGTGGCGATGCTGGTCGCGCCCTTCGCCGCCATGATCGTGCAGATGGCGGTCAGCCGCACCCGCGAATACGAAGCCGACCGGCGCGGCGCCGAAATCGTTGGAAATCCGCTTTGGCTGGCATCAGCGCTTGACAAGATCGCCCGCGGCGCCGAACGCATCCGCAACCCGGATGCCGAACGCAATCCCGCGACCGCGCATCTCTTCATCATCAATCCCCTTCACGGCGAGCGAATGGACAGCCTGTTTTCGACCCACCCGAACACCGACAACCGCATCGCCGCGCTGCAGGCGATGGCGCGCGACATGGCAGGCCGCCAGCCGGCGCCGCGCCAGGCGCCGACGCCAGAGCAAACAGAAGAATTCCCGGCCGATGTCGAGCAAGGCCCGTGGGGCAAGGCAGCACAACCCACGCCGCCGACCAAACCGGCCAAGCCGAAAGCCAATCCGTGGGGCCGCAATCCGACCGGACCCAAAGGTCCGTGGTCGTGAGCGGCGCCAGATCCCGGCCCGCACATTCAGGCGATCGCGAAAACAGCTCGGACGAATTCGTCGCCGGCCTCGCCGCGCGCAAGGCAGCGGCGCGGCTGCTGGCCGCCGTTATCGACGCCAAGACGCCGCTCGACGGGCTGACCGACCACGAGAACGGCCATCCGCAATACAAAGTGCTCGACCTGCGCGACCGCGGCCTGGTGCGCGCCATACTGGTGACCGCGCTGCGCTACCGCATGACCATTGCCGGGCTCCTCGCCCGCCGCCTTGAAAAGCCGCTGCCGCCCAACGCCACAGCGCTGTCGCACATCCTGCATGTTGCGGCGGCGCAGATCCTGTTCCTCGACATCCCCGACAGCGCCGCCGTCGATTTGGCTGTGACCCACGCCAAGTCGGACCCACGCACGCAGCGCTTTTCCGGCCTCGTTAACGGCGTGCTGCGCACTTTGGTGCGCGCCAAGGAGACCGAACTGCCGGCAGCTCTTGCCGCCACCGATGAGGCGCCAAAATGGTTCTCCGACCGGCTGAAGGCCGCCTATGGCGCCGAGATGACCAGACAGATCCTGGCGGCGCATCGCGTTGAGGCGCCGGTCGATTTCACGGTCAAGGCCGATCCCGAATTGTGGGCCGAAAAGCTCGGCGGCATCGTGCTGCCGACCGGCACGGTGCGAGTGGAAAAGCTCAACGCCTCCGTCACCGAACTGCCGGGCTTCGGCGAAGGCGCATGGTGGGTCCAGGACGCCGCCGCCAGTTTTCCGGCGCGGCTGTTCGGCGATGTCAAAGGATTACGCGTCGCCGACCTCTGCGCCGCCCCCGGCGGCAAGACCGCTCAGCTGATCCTTGCCGGCGCCAAAGTCACCGCCGTGGACACCTCGAAGAACCGGCTGGCGCGGCTGACGCAGAACCTCGAACGGCTCGGGCTGTCCGCCGAGATCGTGCAGGCCGATCTGCTGAAATACCAGCCGGCGGAGCTTTTCGACGCCGTCCTGCTCGACGCGCCCTGCTCTTCCACAGGCACGGTTCGGCGCCACCCCGACGTGCCATGGACCAAGACGGCAGCCGACGTCGAAAAGCTAGCCGATCTGCAAGCAAAGCTGCTCGCCCGCGCCGTCACTTTGGTCAAACCGGGCGGTCGGATTGTTTTTTCCAACTGTTCGCTGGACCCGATCGAAGGCGAGGATCTGTATCGCGTCTTTCTGGCCGGCAACAAAACCGTCGCCGACGATCCACTGCAGCCCGGCGAAATCGCCGGCATCGACGCCTTCCTGACCCCGCAAGGCACGCTGCGCACCACACCCGCCGATCTTGACCGTGGTTCGCCAGGGGTTTCCGGCCTGGACGGCTTCTTTGCCGCCCGCATGCGACGTCTGGCCTGACTCCGACGCGACGACATGCCTAAAGCATGTCGTCCAAGGACCAGTGCTTCCCCCACCTTGCATCGATCTCATCATCGACATTCTGGTAGCGGATATCGGTGGAGAGCCGGATACGCCCCTCCGCGCTCTGGTTGGTCGTCGAGGCGTGGATCATGTAGGGCGAGTGGAGGACGACATCGCCGGCCTCGAAATCCGCGATCATCCAGCGTGTATCGAACCGCTCCGCCATGTCGGGCAGGTCCTTCGACACCCAGCCGCCCTCGCTCATGTTCCTGTTGTAGGCGCTGATGCGCTCCTGCGGGCTCAGCCCGGCATTTTCCCTGGCGAACCGGGCCTCCATGTCGAGGCCGATGGCGTGCGATCCCTCGAGATAGACCAGGCCGCCCATGTCGACGGGAACGTCGCCGATCGGGATCCAGGCAGTGACGATGCGGCTGGTGCCGCCGCGCAGATAGACGAGGTCGTAATGCGCCGGCGTCGCCACAGTGGTGCCCGGTTGGATGAAACGCATGATCTTGCGCTTGTGCAAATAGGACAGCCCGCCGACGAACGCATCCATCAGCCGGGCCATCAGGGGCTGTGCGCAGAACCCTTCATAGGCGGTGGAGCGAACCAGCGCCATCAACCGGCGATCGGCGAGCTGACGGTCGAACGTGCCGGCGGCCGCCGCCAGGCCAAGCGCGGGATCGGACCCGGGCTGCAGCAAGCCGGTGTCGGCCAGATATGAAAACACCCAGCCGCGAAAATCGATGACGTCGCGGCGCGGCAGCATACCTTTCAGCCAGACATAGCCTTGCTCGGCAAGGAGGCCGCGAATGGCATCGATGCCGATCCCGGCGTCGGTTGGCACGAGGCGACCCAACCGGTTCGGCGCCATCGATAATGTCTTGCCGTTGGCGTTCAGATCGATTGACGCAACAGGACTCCGTCGTTGCATGCCACCTGTTGAGCTTGACATTTCAGCCACCTGCGATTTTTCATCCTTAGCTGGAAATGTCATACTGTTCGCACACTCGCCCATGGACAGAACGAAGCCATGGACTTTTCGCTCATGAACGATCTCTCTTACGCACTCTACAGATCCGCACCGGCCGCGGCCGGCGGCCTGTCGGTTACAGGGATTGGTCGGCATCGCGTCACGCAGGCGATCCAAGCGCGCAAATTGCCGGAATTCGCCGTGGTGCTGATTGAGAACGGTCAAGGCTGGCTTGAAACCAGGACTGCCGGCATGCAGACGATCCAAGCGCCGGCCCTGTTCTGGCTGCTTCCCGGGAGGATGCATTCCTACGGGCCGGACGCATCGGGCTGGCTCGAACGCTGGGCGCTCTTCGACGGGGCCTTGATACGCGATTTCACCCGGCTGCGGCTGATCGCCGAGGAAGCCCCTGTCGTTCCCTTGCGCGACCTCGGCAAAATGCAGCGGCTGTTCGACAGGCTGCACGGTGAGCTGTCGCTCGATACGATGCTGAGCCAGGCAGAAGCCGCCGCCACGATGCATCGCATCGTCGTGCGTGCTGCCCGCCAGGCAATGGATTGGAACAACCGTCAACGAAACCCCAGCCTCCAGGATGCCGCCGACATGCAGCCCATCGTCGACGAATTGCGCCGCTGCGCGTGCGACCCGGTCGATCTCGATGCCTTCGCCGCGAAATTCTCGATGTCGCCGGCAACCTTGCGGCGCAGATTTGCGCGGGCAGCCGGCATGTCGCCCAAGGCCTTCCAACTGCGCACGAGGCTCGACCGCGCCAAACAGATGCTGGCCGCCTCCGATTCGCCCATCGAGTCCATTGCGGCCGCCGTCGGCATCCACGACGCCTTCTATTTCTCCCGTCTGTTTCGCGACCGCGAAAACTGTTCGCCCAGCGAATTTCGGTCTCGCCACAACCGCAAGTGAGTGCAGGATTGCCGGGCTTAAACCCGCGAAGCGCTTGACTTTTTTCGGGGTGGGTCGGTGGCCGGCAGCGTGAGGCGCTTCACGTCGGCGGAATTCGACTTCGCATAAGTTCTTGAATCATATAAGCTTGTGCTGGGGTACCGGAACATGATGCCGAAAAGTGCGACGCGGTTTTCGGGCGACAGCATGCTCTATCTCCAGGCGACGAGGAGGGGTTTTGGCACTGGCTGCCGGCAGCACGACACGTCTGTGGACGCTTGTCGCTAAGGAGTTTTGGCGCAAGACGCGCCGGCGCCTTCGCGCGGGGCCAGTCTATCGCTGGCGCTATTCCGGGCGCACGCCCGAACGCGTCCTGATTGCACCGCCCGACCTCAGGCTCGCCGATCCGCAGATCGCGCTCGAGATCTACTATGGCCGCTATCCGCTGTCGGGACACCTCGTCGAGACCGGCGGCAAATCGCCATTCCAGATCGATGTCGCCAATCGCGGCTGGGTGAAGACGCTGCACGGCTTTCGTTGGCTGCGCCATATGCGCGCCGCCGGCACCGAGCTGGCCGCCGCCAATGCACGCGCGCTTGTCTCCGACTGGATCGCCATGCATGGCAACCAGATTTCCGGCATAGCCTGGGAGCCCGGCACCACCGCCAAGCGAGTCATTGCCTGGTTGCAACACTCCTCGGTTGTCCTACAAGGGGCCGAATTTCCGTTCTATCGCGCCTTCCTGAAATCGCTCGCCGTGCAGATCCGCTATCTCCGCTCGATGGCGCGCGAAATGCCGGACGGCAAGGACAGGCTGCGCGCTCGCATCGCGCTTGCCTTCGCCGCGCTGTCGCTGCCGGCGCCGGCCTCCGCACTGCGCGGCGCCACCCGCAACCTGGCGGAAGAACTCGACCGCCAGATCCTTCCCGACGGCGGCCATATTTCGCGCAACCCGATGGCGGTGCTCGAACTGCTCGCCGATCTCCTGCCGCTGCGCCAGACCTATGCCAATCAGGCCGAAACGCCACCGGCAGCCCTGATGGGCGCCATCGACCGCATGCTGCCGGCGCTCCGTTTCTTCCGCCATCAGGATGGCAGCCTGGCCCGCTTCAACGGCATGGGCGCGACCATCCACGACCGCATTGCCACCATCTTGCGCCACGACGACACCGCCGGCGCGCCGCTGCTGCACGCGCCGCATTCCGGCTATGAGCGGCTGTGTATGGGCGGCGTTACGGTGATTGCCGATACCGGCCCGTCGCCGGCCGTCGATGTGTCCAACGCCGCGCATGCCGGGTGCCTGGCCTTCGAACTCTCGTCCGGTCGCCAGCATTATATCGTCAATGCCGGCATCGACACCTATGGCGCTGCCGAGTTCCGGCCGCTGGCCCGTGCCACCGCGGCGCATTCGACCGCCACCATCAACGACACCTCGTCGGCGCGGTTTTCCCATTCGCTGCGCGTCAACGACCTGCTCGGCTCACCCTTGCTCGGCGGCCCGCAGCATGTGCCTTGCAAGCGCATCGACCAGAAGGGCACGCAAGGCTTCATCGCCCGCCATGACGGCTATATGCAGCGCTTTGGCTTCCTGCATGAGCGCGAGCTGAGACTGTCGAGCGAGGGCAATGTGCTCGCCGGCAGGGATCGCTTCCTCCGCCCGGGCGGTGCGGCGATCCGCAACAATGGCCGCGACTTCGTCGTGGTGCGCTTCCACATCCACCCTGATATCAACCTTTTGCAGGACGAGCATGACCGCCTGGTGCTGACCGCCGACCAGGCCGACACCTGGGTGTTCACCTGCACCGAAGTGGTGCCGGAGGTCGAGGAATCGATCTATTTCGCCGGCCTTGGCGGCCCGCGCCGCAGCCGCCAGATCGTGCTCGCCTTCAAGGCCTCGGAGATCGCCGAGGTGCATTGGCAGCTCACGCGCACCGGCATCGCCGGCTATCCCGAGAACAGCTGAGCGTCGTTGCCGGCGCCGGCTTGATCGAGCTTCCGGCTTGATTTCCTGACCTCATGTGCTACGGCCGGCAACGCTCTCCAATCAGCCCTGAAAGGCCGCTAGCCCATGGCCGTCGCCGCCAAGAACATTCCGGCACCCGACCTCGTTCCGGTCCGCCGCGCCCTGCTTTCCGTCTTCGACAAGACCGGCCTGACCGACTTCGCCAAAGGGCTGGTCGCGGCCGGCGTCGAGCTGGTCTCGACCGGAGGTACGGCAAAGGCGATCGCCGAGGCGGGGCTGGCGGTGCGTGACGTCTCGGAACTGACAGGCTTTCCCGAGATCATGGACGGCCGCGTCAAGACGCTGCACCCGTCGGTGCACGGCGCACTGCTCGGCGTGCGCGACGATCCCGAACACGCCAAGGCGATGCACGATCACGGTATCGAGCCGATCGATCTGCTCGTCTGCAATCTCTACCCGTTCGAGGAGGTCCGCCGTTCCGGCGCCGACTATGCCGCTGTTGTCGAGAACATCGACATTGGCGGCCCGGCGATGATCCGCGCTTCGGCCAAGAATCACGCCTATGTCGCCATCGTCACCGATCCCGGCGACTACGCCTCGGTGCTGAACGCGCTGGAGATGAACATCGGCTCGCTGTCGCTGGATTTCCGCCAGAAGCTGGCGGCCAAGGCCTTTGCCCGCACCGCCAGCTACGATGCGGCGATCTCCGGCTGGTTCGCCGAAACGCTTGAGATCGAGCACCCGACCTGGCGCGCCTTCGGCGGCAGGCTGGAAAGCGTCATGCGCTATGGCGAGAACCCGCATCAGAGCGCCGGCTTCTACGTCAATGGCGACAAGCGGCCCGGGGTCGCCACGGCTCGCCAGTTGCAGGGCAAGCAGCTGTCCTACAACAACATCAACGACACCGATGCCGCCTTCGAGCTGGTCGGCGAGTTCGATCCGAACCGCTGTGCAGCGGTCGCCATCATCAAGCACGCCAATCCATGCGGCGTCGCCGAGAGCGCTTCACTGGCTGCTGCCTATGCGAGAGCGCTGGCCTGCGACCCGGTTTCGGCCTTTGGCGGTATCGTCGCCATGAACCGCATCCTCGATGCCGAAGCGGCTCAGGAGATCGTAAAAACCTTCACCGAGGTGATCATCGCGCCGAACGCGTCGGAGGACGCTGTCCGCATCGTCGCCGCCAAAAAGAATTTGCGACTGCTGGTCACCGGCGGTCTGCCCGATCCGCACGCCGGCGGCATCACTGTGAAATCCGTCGCTGGCGGCATGCTCGTCCAGGGCCGCGACAACGCGGTGCTCGACGATTTCGAACTGAAGGTGGTGACCAGGCGCGCGCCGACGGCGGCCGAGATGGCCGACCTCAAATTCGCTTTCCGCATCGCCAAGCACGTCAAGTCGAACGCCATCGTCTACGCCAAGGACGGCGCCACGGTCGGCATCGGCGCCGGCCAGATGAGCCGCGTCGATTCCTCGCGCATCGCCGCACGCAAGGCGCTCGACGCGGCGGAAGCAGCTGGCCTCGCGGAGCCGTTGACCAAGGGCTCGGTGGTCGCCTCCGACGCTTTCTTCCCTTTCGCCGACGGGCTCATATCCGCGATCGAAGCCGGCGCCACGGCGGTGATCCAGCCCGGCGGCTCGATGCGCGACGACGACGTTATCGCCGCTGCCGACGCGCATGGCATCGCCATGGTGTTTACCGGCGTGAGGCATTTCAGGCATTGAGCGCCTCTGCCTTTTCCCACAAGGGGAGAAGGAAAAGTGCGGCGCTATTCCACCGGCTGATCCGCCGGGTACGGCGTCCAGATCAATATCGCGATCCCAACGCCCAGGAACAGCACGATGGCCGCCATGCCGAGCCGCGCCGAGCCGCTGGCGAGCGTGATCGACGCCACCATGAACGGCGCCAGGAAACTCGTCGCCCGTCCGGCCAGCGCATAGATGCCGAAATAGCGGCCGGACTCGGCTGCGGTGACGCTGCGCGCCATGTAGGAGCGTGACGACGCCTGCACCGGTCCGAACGCCAGCCCTATCAGCAGGCCATAGAAAATGTAGGCCTTTTCCGCCGCCGTGCCGAACAGGCCGCCACTATCGGCTCCCGGCATCATCCAGGCGCCGAACAACGTGTAGCCTGGCCCGGTCGAAACGATGCCGATGGTGGCGATGCTGAGCAGGACGAGCGAAATCATCACGATGGTCTTGGAGCCAAGCGCGGTGTCCAGCCATGCGGCAACCAGGCAGCCGACGATGGCGACGACGTTGAGGATAATGCCGAACATGCCGATCTCAGTGATCGACCAGTGGAACATCGCTGCCGCAAAGGTGCCGCCCAAAGCGAGCAGCGCATTGACGCCGTCCTGATAAATCATGCGGGCGACAAGGAAGCGGAAGATGCCTTTGCGCCGGCGCACTTCAGTCAGCGTCGACTTCAGTTCCGACAGCCCCTCGCGCACCGCGGGCCCGATCGGAATCCCCTTGATGGCGTCCGGCGTAAAGAAGAACATCGGCAGGATGAACAGGAAATACCAGCCGGCCGACAGCGGCCCGGTGGCGCGCGCGTCCTCGCCGAGTTTCGGGTCGAGCCCAAAGAGCGGGTCGATGCCGATGATCGTCTTGCCGGTCTCCGGCGAACCCGCAAGACAGGCGACAACAAAGATCAGCGCGATCATGCCGCCGAGATAACCAAGTCCCCAGGCAATGTTGGAGACGTGGCCGATCTCGCTCTTCGGCACCAGGCGCGGCATCATCGAATCGTTGAACACGGTCGAGAATTCCGCCGCGACCGAAGCGAGAGAAAAGAACAGCACCACCAGGAAAAGGTTCGAGCCGGGAGCGGCGAACCATAGCAGGCAAAGGCTGATGATCTTGATCGAGGCGAAGAACGCAATCCACGGCTTGCGCGGCCCGGTCTGGTCGGCAATCGAGCCGAGGATGGGAGACAGCACGGCAATGACCAGGCCCGCAACAGCGATGCCGTAGCCCCAGGCCGCCTGGCCTGAGACCGGATCGCTCGCCATGCGCGAGACGAAATAAGGCCCGAAGATGAAGGTGGTGACGACGGTGAAAAACGGCTGCGCCGCCCAGTCGAAGAACATCCATCCCCAGATGCCGTGCCCGGATGCCCGCTGCACTGTTTCTACCGCCGCCATGATGATTCCCCCGGGACACCGCGCTTGTCGGATGCCATGTCTGCATGTTTCGAATGCTCATGCAAACCGCCAAAGATTCGCGCTGCCCCTCACCTGCCTGCCAGCATCCTCTCCCCGAATAGTGACGGGGAGAGGGTTGCTCTCATCGATGATTTCGCTAGTCGCCAGCGTTGCAACAAGGGCGCCAAGGCTACGGCCCGCCCTTTCTCCTCGTCACTATACGGAGAGAAATGCCCGGCAGGGCAATGAGGGCGGCGCCGGCGTTTCGGAGATGTTCACATCCCCGTCAGATCGCTCATCAGCCCCGAAGCCACCGACAGCCTGGACACGGTGATATCCCCGCCTTCGGTCAGCGCCTGCAGCCGCTCGCGGATGCGCGCCACGCGCTCGCCTCCGGCTTCCAGCCAGGCCGCCACAGGATCCGCCGTCCCGGCATGGCCGGCGAGAGCCGCCACCGCAATGCCGCGCCGCGCCGCGCCGATCGTGTCGGTGGCGCGCGACAGCGCCAGCTGGTCGTAATAGTCCGACGGCGTGATTGAACGCGCCGCCTCTTCGACGCGCGGAATGCGGAAGGCATCGCTGACGGCGAAGAACGCCTTGGCCGAGGCGACGACGTCGGCATTGGCCGTGCGCGCCGTCAGTGCGATGTCGGGGATCAGTCCCGCCACATCGGCCATTGCCAGCTGCCCGGCGAGCTTTTCGGGGGCGCCGGCCTTGAACAGGCCATACCGCCTCTCCTCGACCCGCTCGCGCGAGAAGGCCGGTAGCAGCGAGAGCAGCTTCGGCTCCAGCGCCATGCGCGCCTCTTGCAGGTCGGCAATGCGCTGGCCGAGCGCTGCGGTGCCGGCATCGTTCTTCAGATACCAGCCGCTGGTCACGAAGATAAGCCGGCTGACGGACTGGTAGAGATCGAGCTGCGCCTGGCCGTCGATGTGGCTGTCCAGCGCATCGATCTCCTGATAGAGCGCCGGCAACGCGAAGCCGTCGCGCACCACGGCGAAGGTGCGCACCACGTCGGCCGCGCTGCGCCCCGTGGCTTCCTGCAGCCGGTTGACGAATGACGGTCCGCCGCGATTGACGAGATCGTTGGCGACGACGCGGGCGATGATTTCGCGGCGCAGCCGGTGGCCATGGATCTCGGCCGCATATTTCTTCGCCATCCGGTCAGGGAAATAGCCCATCAGATCGCGGTCGAAATGCGCGTCGTCAGGCACGTCGCTGGCGACGATGTCGGAAAACAGCACGATCTTGGCATAGGCGAGCAGCACGCCAAGCTCCGCCCGGGTCAGCGGCTCGCCACGCGCCTCGCGCTCGGCAAGGGCGGCCGGCGACGGCAGCGTCTCGACAGCGCGGTCGAGCAGGCCCCGAGCCTCCAGCGCCGCCATGAACCGGCTCTGGTGCGCGATGTCGGCAAGGCCGCGCTTGCGGGCGATGGAAAGCGCCAGCGTCTGTTCGTAATTGTTGGACAGCACGAGGCCGGCGACCTCGTCGGTCATCTCGGCCAGCAGCTTGTTGCGCGCCGGCCGGGTCAGCGATCCCTTGCGCATGGCGGACGCCAGCGCGATCTTGATGTTGACCTCGACGTCGGAGCAGTTGACGCCGCCGGAATTGTCGATGGCATCGGAGTTGCAGCGACCGCCATTCATGCCGAATTCGATGCGGGCACGCTGCGTGACGCCGAGATTGGCGCCCTCGCCGATCACTTTGGCCCGGACATCGAGCGCGGTGATGCGGATGGCGTCATTGGCGCGGTCGCCGACTTCGGCATTGGTTTCGCCCGAGGCCCGTAAATACGTGCCGATGCCGCCGAACCACAGAAGGTCGACGTTCGCCTTGAGGATGGCGGTCATGATCTCGGCCGGTGTCGCGGTGGTCTTGGCGAGGCCAATCGCCGCCGCCGCTGCCGCAGGCAGCGTGATCGACTTCTGGCTGCGCGAGACGATGACGCCGCCTTCCGACAGCTTGGTCTTGTCGTAGTCCTGCCAGGACGAACGCGGCAGCGCGAACATGCGCTCGCGCTCGGCCATCGACGCCACCCTGTCCGGATCGGGATCGATGAAGATGTCGCGATGGTCGAAGGCGGCGATCAGCCTGGTCTGCGGCGACAGCAGCATGCCGTTGCCGAACACGTCGCCCGACATGTCGCCGACGCCGACGACGGTGAAGGGGGTGGTCTGGATGTCGCGGTTGATCTCGCGGAAATGCCGCTTGACCGCTTCCCAGGCACCCTTGGCGGTGATGCCCATCTTCTTGTGGTCGTAGCCGGCCGAGCCGCCGCTGGCGAAGGCATCGTCGAGCCAGAAACCGTGTTTCTCCGAAATGGCATTGGCGGTGTCGGAGAAGGTTGCCGTGCCCTTGTCGGCGGCGACGACAAAGTAGGGGTCGTCAGGATCGCGCCTGACGACACCGGCTGGGGGTATGACGCCATCGAGGCCGATATTGTCGGTGATCGACAGCAGGCTGGAAACGAAATTCTTGTAGGCCGAGGTGCCGGCCTCGAAGATGGCGTCGCGGCCGGCGCTCATCGGCAGCTTCTTCGGATAGAAGCCGCCCTTGGCGCCGACCGGCACGATGACGGCGTTCTTGACCTGTTGCGCCTTCACCAGGCCGAGCACCTCGGTGCGGTAATCCTGGGCGCGGTCCGACCAGCGCAGGCCGCCGCGCGCAACCGGGCCGAAGCGCAGATGCACGCCTTCGACCTCGGAACCGTAGACGAAGATCTCGCGCCACGGCCGCGGCGCCGGCAATCCTTCGACCGCCTGCGAATCGAGCTTGATCGCCAGTGACTGGCCCCGCTCCTTCGTTCCCGCAACGAAATGGTTGGTGCGCAACGAGGCTTCGATCAGGTTGAGATAGCGGCGGATGATGGTGTCGTCATCGATGTTAGGGACTTCCTCCAGCGCGTCCTTGATCTTGGCCTTGAGGTGCTTGGCGGCGACGACGCCTTCCGTCTCGGCGGTCGGGCCGAGACGGGCGACGAACAGTGCATGCAGGCCGCGCGCAATGTCGGGATAGCGGTTGAGCGCGGCCGCGATGAAATCCTGGCTCTGCGGGATACCGGCTTGCTGCAGGTAGCGGCCATAGGCGCGCAGAATGCTGACTTCGCCCGACCACAGGCCGGCGGTCTGGGCAAGCCCGTTATAGCTGTCATTGTCGATGTCGCCGCGCCAGACCGACAGGAACGCGTCCTCGAACAGCGCGCCGCCATCGCTGAGGTCGATCGGCTTGCCGTAGCTGTTCTCCAGTTCCATGTCGTGGACGAAGACGGTGTCGCCGCCGTCCTCGCCAACTTCGAAGGTGCGCTCGCTGATGACGCGGAAGCCGATGTTTTCCAGCACCGGCACGCGACGCGACAGCGCTACCGGGCTGCCGTGGTGGTAGATCTTCAGCGCTGCCTGATGCGGTTTCTGCTCGGCATGGCGGTAATAGTCGATGGCGATCGGGTTGGCGGTGCTGATGCCGGCGATGCGCCCCGCATCCTTCAGCGCGACGGCCGCGCTGAAGGAATCGCGATAGCTCTCAGGCAGACGCGCGGCGATCGCCTTCAGCGATGGATCGCCGCCGACGGCTTCCGCAGCTTCGGCCAGCGCGTCGTCCCAGGTTCGCACGATGTCGCGGATCGCCGCTTCGATCACCGCCTGCTCGACCTTCGGCGTCTTGCCGCCGGAGCGGCCGATGATGAAATGCACACGCGCCAGCCCGCCCTCGGGGAAAGCCGGATAGTAAGCCGACAAACGGCCTTCGAAGACGGTCTTGAGATAGGTGCCGATCTTCTCGCGCACGACGCTGTCATAGCGGTCGCGCGGCACGAAGACGAGGATCGAGACGAAGCGGTCGAACTGGTCGGCGCGCACCAGCGCCCGCACCCGCGGCCGCTCGACCAGGCCGAGAATGGCCGCGGCGTGCTTCTTCAGGATCGGCACCGGCACCTGGAACAGTTCGTCGCGCGGATAGCTCTCCAGAACGTTGATCAGTGCCTTGCCGGAATGGTCGTGCCGGTCGAAGCCGGACTTGGCGATGATGGTCTCGGCCTTTGACCTCAGATACGGGATTTTCATCACCGAGCGCGTGTAGGCGGTCGAGGTGAACAGGCCAACCATGCGCAACTCGCCGGCAAGCGTGCCCTTGGCGGTGTAGGTTTTGACGCCGATATAATCGAGATAAATGCGGCGGTGCACCAGCGACTTGGCGTTGGCCTTGGTGACGATCAGCGGCTCCGGCCCATGCAGGAAGGCGCGGATTTCGGGCGTCGTCGTCACCGCCTCGGTGCCGCGCCGGAGCACCAGCACATCCGGGTCGGCGAGGATGCCGAGACCGGGTTTGTCGGCGCGCTCCAGATTGCCGCTCTCCGCGCCGCCGGAATATTTGAACTCGCGCATGCCAAGGAAAGTGAAATTGTCGTCGCGCAGCCATTCAAGGAAGGCGATGGCCTCGGCAACGCTCTTCTTGTCGAGCGGCACGGCGGAATAGCGGAATTCGGAAATCGCCTGGTCGAGACGGGCGAGCATCGGCTTCCAGTCGCTGACGGCGGCGCGCACCTGGTTGAGCATCTTGCGCAGGCGGTCGGCCAGCGCGTCGGCCTGCTCCGCCGTCAGGCGCGGAATATGGACATGGACGACGCTCAGGCGGTCGTGATTGCCATCGTCCTTGAGGGCGCTGCCGTCGCCGAGGATCTCGTCGACGCCGGCCTTGCCGTGACGCACGACGATGACCGGATGGGTGACCAAAGTCGGTTCGCCGGCAGTTTCTGTGATCTCGCCGAGGATCGAATCGAACAGGAACGGCATGTTGTCGTTGACGACGGTGATGATCGTCATCGGGCGGCCCTCGCGGGAGACGCCCGACCCGGCATCGACGGCGACGACACTTTGGCCCTTCTTGTGGGCGGCGACCGCACGTCCTGCCAGGTCGGCGGCGCGCTCCAGGTCGGCGGCGTCATAGGCGGCAATGTCTTCGGCCGGCGCGCGGGCCAGCAGATAGTCGGCGAGCCTGGCCGGCTTCCCGTCGGGTTTCACCCCGGCGGTGGCTGTTTTCTTCGGCTTAGCTGCGGATTTCACGCTCGCCATGTTGTCCTCCCGTCACATGCTTTTACGACTATGGTAGCAGATGACCGCTGTTTGGCGACAAAGGTTTGACGGCTCGATAAGAATTACAGGAATTCGACGGTCAGGCGGCGGTGAACCAGGAGGGAGACCCCATGTCCGGCAAAATCAGCGCACTTGACCTCGGTATCGCGGAACTGAGCGAGGCGACAAAAGCCTATTTCGCCAAATGCGAGGAAAAGCTCGGCCTGGTTCCCAACGTGCTTCTTGCCTATGCCTTCGACGAGAAGAAGCTGCGCGCCTTTACCGACACCTACAATGATCTGATGCTGGGTGAATCCGGCCTGTCGAAGCTGGAACGGGAGATGATCGCGGTCGTCGTTTCCTCGATCAATCACTGCTATTATTGCCTGACCGCGCATGGCGCGGCGGTGCGCCAGCTCTCCTGCGATCCGGCTCTCGGCGAGATGATGGTGATGAACTTCCGCGCTGCCAATCTTTCACCGAAACAGACGGCGATGCTCGAATTCGCCGTCAAGCTGACGGAAGAGCCGGCAAAGATCGTCGAGGCGGACAGGGAAGCACTGCGCAACGCCGGCTTCACCAACCGCGACATCTGGGACATCGCCTCGACCGCCGCCTTCTTCAACATGTCGAACCGCGTGGCGGCGGCCATCGACATGCAGCCGAACGACGAATACCACGCCATGGCGAGGTGAAAGTTTCCTTCTCCTCGTAGGAGAGGTCAACGCGCCGCGATGGCCCCGGCAGCGCCGGCCATCGTCGTGGCGCTGATTCGGTTGGCGATCTTCATGGCGCGCCTGCTTTTGAGCAGCTTGCGCGCCTGTGAGGCCGCGACGACCCAGGCGAGATCGATGGCGATCAGAACCACCGCCATCGTCGCCGTCAGTTCGACCCAGCCGATGACACTCACCGAAGCGAGGTCGATGATCGTCGGCAGCAGCGCCAGATAGAACATCATGATCTTGGGATTGCCGAGCGTCACCGCCATGCCGGCAAAGAACAGTTTTGCCGGCGAATCCTCGCGCGGCATCTCGCCTTCTTTTGCGTCGACAGGTGCGGTCCACATCCTGAAGGCGAGGTAGGCGAGGTAAGCGACGCCGATCCATTTCACGACGACGAAGGCGAAATGGAAGGTCTGCGCCACGACCGCCAGCCCGAACACCGCCAGCGACAGCCAGATGGCCTCGCCGATCCACATGGCGAGCAGGAACGGAAACACGTCACGAAAGCCCTTCGAGATGACGCGGGCAACAAGGGCTGCGATCGACGGTCCGGGCGAACCGGCGGCGACGAACAAAGCGGCGGCGAAGATCAGGAGCGAGGTGAGGTGCATGACGGAGCCTTCGAGCGTTGGATGGCGAAGAATATCCGATCGGCGTCAATTTGGCACCCCTCTGCCTGATGGGCCAACGAACGCGACACATTTCGGAGATCGGCTTGCCCGTGCCAGCGGTTTGAGAAAGGATCGCGGCCGTGAAATCAATCGTCATCCACGCCGCAAAAGACCTGCGCATCGAAGAGACCGATTCGGGCGCGCCTGGCGCCGGACAGGTCGAAATATCGGTCGAGGCCGGCGGCATCTGCGGCTCGGACCTGCACTATTACAATCATGGCGGCTTCGGCGTGGTGCGCCTGCGCGAGCCGATGATCCTCGGACATGAGGTCGCCGGCACGGTGAAGGCGCTTGGCGCCGGCGTCTCCAGCCTCGTGGTCGGCGACCGCGTCGCTATTTCGCCCAGCCGGCCCTGCAATGCGTGCCGGTACTGCCTGCAGGGCGTGCAGAACCAATGCCTCAACATGCGATTCTACGGCAGCGCCATGCCGATGCCACATATACAGGGCGCCTTCCGCCAGCGCCTCGTCGCCGAGGCCTGGCAGTGCCACAAGATCGCCGACCATGTCTCCATCAACGAAGCCGCCTTTGCCGAGCCGCTCGCGGTAACGCTGCATGCCGTCAACCGCGCCGGCTCGCTGCTCGGCAAGCGGGTCTTGGTCACAGGCTGCGGGCCGATCGGTGCGCTCAGCATCCTTGCCGCACGTGTCCACGGCGCGCGTGAGATCGTCGTAACCGATGTCATGGACGCGGTTCTGGCCAAGGCCAACGAGATCGGCGCCGACCGCACCATCAATGTCGCCACAGATGCCGACAAGCTCGCTGGCTACAATGTCGAGAAGGGCAGTTTCGACGTCATGTTCGAATGTTCAGGCAATGAGCGCGCGGTGCGAGCCGGGCTCGATGTGCTGAAGCCGCGCGGGGTGCTCGTGCAACTTGGCCTTGGCGGCGACATGTCGCTGCCTCAGAATCTCATCGTCGCCAAGGAAATCGAGATGCGCGGCTCCTTCCGTTTCCACGACGAGTTCGCGCTGGCCGTCGATCTGATCAACAACCGTCGCGTCGACGTCAAGCCGCTGCTGACCGGCATCTATCCAATGGACGAGGCGGTTGCGGCTTTCGAGATCGCCGGCGACCGCAACAAATCGATGAAGGTACAGATCGCCTTCGCCTGAGCAGGGCGAGACACCGCCATGAACCTTGCCCGCTCGGCATCTTGCCGCTAGAAGAACCGTCCCGACATTCATTTCGAGCTTCATTTTGCCTCAGTAACCGCTGGTCTCGCCAACTCCCCTGATCACACTTGGCAGGGCGCCGCATTAAGCGGTGCCTGCTCCATTTCACGTGTTCCTCAGGCGGCGGTTCGAGACCGGTTTGGCACTGCTGAACCGTTGTCGCGCGCTTTGCCGCCCGTGACAGCTGATTTCCGACATAGCTAGCTCTCGCCACGCCGTGCCCGCATGGGCATCTCGCCATTGCCGACCTGAAGAACTTCCACCCTGGAAGGTCTTCCGGCTTGTCCCAACATCTCGCTATCCACTGGGCAATCGCGCCCGAAATCGCACCTCGACCCCTGGTCCACTGCAACCGCTGCGGCGCCGTGAAAGCCTATCGCTGCAGCGGCAAATTCCGCGTCAACGCCAATGGCAAACGCATTGATGTCTGGCTGATCTATCGCTGCATCGACTGCGACAATTCGTGGAATTGCGGCATTTTCGAACGCTGCAACCGCCGCGACATCGAACCCGCGCTGCTGGCAGCGCTCGAAAGCAACGATCCGGCCCTCGCCCGCCGCCATGCCTTCGATGTCGTGGCGTTGCGAAACCGGGTCGGCCACGTCGAGGAGTTTCCCGATGTCGCCGTTCAAAAGCGAAGGCAGGATGACACAGGCGGCGGCGCAACTGCGCTTGAAATCAGGCTTGGGCTGGAAATGCCGACATCGCTGCGGCTCGACCGTCTGCTCGCCGGCGAACTCGGCATCTCCCGATCAAGGCTTCAGGCGCTGGAGGAGAAACGATTGCTGGTTGTTGTTCCCGAAGGCGCCAGAGCTTTGCGCAAGCCGGCCCGCGACGGCACGGCGATTCGCATTGACCTGGCCGACGAGCCGGATCGTGAAGCCATCATTTCGGCTGCCGTGGGTGAATGACAAGAGGGGCGAAGCACCGGTGCTTCGCCCCTCTCGAATTTAGACAATCAGACGATTACGCCGCGCCCACAACCTTGGCCGACTTCTCGAAGCGCTTGCGCTCGTTCGGATCGAGATAGAGCTTGCGCAGGCGGATGGTCTTCGGCGTCACCTCGACCAGCTCGTCGTCCTGGATCCAGGCCAGCGCGCGCTCCAGCGTCATGCGGATCGGCGGCGTCAGCTTCACCGCCTCGTCCTTGCCCGCGGCGCGGATGTTGGTCAGCTTCTTGCCCTTCAGCACGTTCACTTCGAGGTCGTTGTCACGGCTATGGATGCCGATGATCATGCCCTGATAGACCTTGACGCCCGGGTCGATGACCATCGGGCCGCGGTCTTCCAGGTTCCACATGGCATAGGCCACTGCCTCGCCCTGTTCGTTGGAGATCAGCACGCCGTTGGTGCGGCCCGGCAGTTCGCCCTTGTAGGGCTGGTAAGCGTGGAACAGCCGGTTCATCACGGCGGTGCCGCGCGTGTCGGTCAACAGTTCCGACTGGTAGCCGATCAGTCCGCGCGTCGGCGCGTGGAAGACGATGCGCTGACGGTTGCCGCCCGAAGGCCGCAGCTCGACCATCTCGGCCTTGCGCTCCGACATCTTCTGCACGACGATGCCGGCGTGCTCCTCGTCGACGTCGATGACGACTTCCTCGACCGGCTCCAGCAATTCACCGTTCTCGCCCTTCTGCATGACGACGCGCGGACGCGACACGGCGATCTCAAAGCCTTCGCGGCGCATCGTCTCGATCAGCACGGCCAGCTGCAATTCGCCGCGGCCGGAAACGAAGAACGAATCCTTGTCGGGCGATTCCTCGATCTTGAGCGCGACATTGCCTTCGGCTTCTCGCAGCAGGCGGTCGCGGATGACGCGGCTGGTCACCTTGTCGCCTTCAGTGCCGGCGAGCGGCGAATCGTTGACCAGGAAAGACATGGTCACGGTTGGCGGATCGATCGGTTGCGCATGCAACGCCTCGGTCACCGCCAGGTCGCAGAACGTGTCGGCGACGGTGCCTTTGGACAGGCCGGCAATGGCGACGATGTCACCCGCCTGCGCCTCTTCGATCGGCTGGCGCTCGAGGCCACGGAACGCGAGAATCTTGGAGATGCGCCCGGTTTCGATCTGCGTGCCGTCATGGTGGAGCACCTTGACCGCCTGGTTGGACTTCAGCGTGCCGCTCTCGATACGGCCGGTAATGATGCGGCCGAGGAAGGGATTGGCTTCCAGGATGGTGCCGATCATGCGGAACGGGCCGGGATGAACGGTCGGCTCCGGCACATGCTTGATGACGAGGTCGAACAGCGGCGCCAGGCCCTGGTCCTTCGGGCCTTCCGGATTTTCCGAGACCCAGCCATCGCGGCCAGAACCGTAGAGGATCGGGAAGTCGAGCTGCTCGTCGGTGGCGTCAAGCGCTGCAAACAGGTCGAACACCTCGTTGACCACCTCGACGTGGCGGGCGTCCGGACGGTCGATCTTGTTGATGACGACGATCGGCTTCAGGCCGACCTTGAGCGCCTTGCCGACGACGAACTTGGTCTGCGGCATGGGGCCTTCGGCGGCGTCGACCAGCACGATCGCCGAATCCACCATCGACAGGATGCGCTCGACCTCACCTCCGAAATCGGCGTGGCCGGGGGTGTCTACGATGTTGATGCGGGTGTCCTTCCAGTCGACCGAGGTCGCCTTGGCCAGGATGGTGATGCCGCGTTCCTTTTCGAGGTCGTTGGAATCCATGGCGCGCTCGGCGACGCGCTGATTGTCGCGGAAGGAACCGGATTGCCGCAGCAATTGGTCGACGAGGGTGGTTTTTCCATGGTCGACGTGCGCGATGATCGCGATATTACGAATTTTCATTTTGTGGTCTCGGGAGCGTTGCAGGCAGCAGGCCAAAAGGCGCCGCCTCTTTCGGTTGGGCGGCTCATACAGGGTTTTTCGCAATTGCGAAAGAGGAGGCGCACCACCAAATACTCATCAAATCTTAAGCATCTCGGTGTGAGATGGTTTTGTTAACCAAGGCGGGAACCTTTCTGGGCCCGGGTAGTTCGAAATTCATGACCGACAAGCTCAACCGATTTTGGCCCCTCATCGCTTCGGTCGCATTCGCTGCCGTGCTGGCGGCCAATGCCGCTCAATCGGCCGCCACGGTGAAGGAAGCCAATCCGGCTTCGTCGTCCGACCGGACGGCCGAGCAGATGTTTGCCGACGCCCCTGATGGCGTCGACCCAATGGTCACTGGCCCGGTCAGCGCCTCTTTCAAGCAGAGGCAGCAGGTTGCAGGTTGCGACAGCGCGGTTTGGCCGAAGATTCCGACGGTTTGCTACCCGGACTGACGGCTGCCCATTCCAGGCGTAGCGATCCTTCGCACCGACCCAAAGGCTTACGCCGACCGCACCGGATCGAGCGTCACCAGCGGGAGATTAGTACCGCGCCCTACGCCGCTTGCGGCTCCGGATCGAAAGCCGGCCTGCTCGTATTGATCAGCAGCGACAGACACGCAGCCACGATCGCCGTCATGCCGGCGATCAGGAAGGCCAGTTCGTAATTGCCCTGCAATTCGCGCATGGTGCCGCCGAAGGCAGCGGCGGTGGCGGCGCCGACCTGGTGGCCGGCTACGATCCAGCCGAACACGATCGGGCCGCTGCGGTCACCGAACGCCTCGTTGGCGAGCCTGAGCGTCGGCGGCACGGTGGCGATCCAGTCGAGACCGTAGAGCACGGCGAAGATGATCAGGCTGGTCGCCGAGAAGCCGGAATAGGGCAGATAGATCAGCGCTAGGCCGCGAATGCCGTAGTAGACGCCGAGCAGCTTGCGCGGGTCGAAACGGTCGGTGAGCCAGCCCGAGAGCGTCGTCCCGATCAGGTCGAAAATGCCCATAAGCGACAGCAGGCCCGCGGCCTGTACCTCGGGGATGCCCATGTCGCCGCAGAAGGAGATCAGATGCGTGCCGACCAGCCCGTTGGTGGTGAAGCCGCAGATGAAGAAGGTGGCGAACAGATACCAGAAGACGCGGGTGCCGGCGGCGCGGCGCAGCGTGTTGAGCGTATGCGCCAGGAAATTGCCTTGCGATGCCGGCGATACCGGCGGCACGTCATCGGCCCCGGCGCCATAGCGCACCATGCCGATCGAAGCGGGACGCTCCGGAACCAACAGCCAGACCAGCGGCAGAAGACAGGCGGTGGCGATCGAGACGGCGGTAGCGACGGGCTGCCAGCCGCCCGACTGGGCGAGCGATGCCAGCAGCGGCAGGAACACCAACAGGCCGGTGGCGCTGGAGGCAGACATCAGCCCCATCACCAAGCCGCGATTGGTCTTGAACCAGCGGTTGACGATGGTGGCGCCGAGCACGGTGGCGACCGCGCCGGAGCCGATGCCGGAAAACACGCCCCAGGTGAGGAACAGGTGCCAGGGCTCGGTCATCAGTAGGCTGAGCGCGGTCGAGCCCGACATGATCACAAGCGAGGCAAGCAGCGTGCGGCGCAAGCCGATACGCTCCATCAATGCGGCGGCAAACGGCCCGGTCAGGCCGTAAAGGAAGATGCCGATCGCAGCGGCAATCGAAACCGTATCGCGCCCCCAGCCGAAGCTTTTATCCAACGGCAGCATCATCACCGAGGGTGCGGAACGAAGCCCGGCCGCGATCAACAAGCAGAGGAAGATGACGCCAACCACGACGAAAGCGTAGCGCTGGCCAAAGGGACGGGATTGAGCTATCATGTTACTGACCGGTACGTTGCAGGGTGAGGACATGTATACGTACCGATCGGTAACACGTCAATCGAGTCATACCATGCCAACGGACAAAAATATTGAACTGACCATCAAGGACGGTCATGCAGCCGCACCGCCCAAGGCTGCCAAGAAAATCCTCGACGTGGCCTACGACCTGTTCTACCGCCGCGGCATCCGGGCGATCGGCGTCGACGAGATCGTCAAGCGCGCCGGCGTCACCAAGCCCAGCCTCTACCGCAGCTTTCCCTCCAAGGACGAGCTCGCCGCTTCCTATCTCAGGCAATATGACCGTGAGTATTGGGAGCGTTTCGACGAAGCCGTGGCTGCCCATCCCGGCGACCCACGGGCACAGCTCAGGGCTTTCCTGACTCGCGTCGGCAAGCGCACGCAAAGGCCGGACTATCGCGGCTGCGGCATGACCAACGCGGCGGTGGAATATCCCGAACATGGCCATCCGGCGCGCGTCGTCAGCGAGGCCAACAAGCAGGAGTTGCGCCACCGCCTGCGCGCGATGGCCGCAGCGATGGGCGCTAAAGACCCTGACACGCTCGGCGACGGCCTGCTGCTGTTGATCGAAGGCGCCTATATCAGTGGCCAGCTCTTCGGCCTCGGAGGCCCGGCGGCAGCGGTCGCCCACAACGCCGACCTGCTGATCGAGGCGAGCTTGAAGAAATAACATTTCGAACGTTGGCGCCGCCCCTCACCTGCCGGCATCCTTTCCCGGAAATGGGGCGAGGAACGCTCTCATCACGATTTCGCCAATTGCCAGCGTTGCAAGGTTGTCGCCAGCGGCGCAGCCGGCCACTTTCTCCCGTTCAGGGGGAGAATTGCCCGGCAGGGCGATTTGGGCGGCGCCAACGTTGAGATTGGCACGCTAGGCCGGCCGCAGATTTGGCGATAGGCTGGGGCGAACTTCACGGGAGACGTCCGCATGCGAACCCTGCTGCTTGTTCCATTCGCCCTCGCCGCCCTATCCCAAACCGCCCATGCCGACGGCATATCAAGCGTCTACACCGACCTCGACTCGCAAAAGGACTGCGTCACCTATGCGCAGGCGCAGGAAGGCGACGGCGAATGGGCCGAACTCGCCTGCTCCGGCTATCGTGGCTATCCCGTGCTGATCGCCTATGACGACGCCCGTGAATCGCTGTTCTACGGATTTCCGCCCGGCGGCGACATGACCTCGGTCTGGGAGAGCTTTTCCGGCTTCAACTCGTCCGGCGCCAAGGTCGAGTGGCGCATCGAGACCAAGGGCGACGTTGCCGTTCCCTTTGCCGTCATCCACCGCCGCTCGATCAGCAATCCCGAGGACGAGAACAAGCCGACCGAAGTGCTGCTCGTCGCCAAGGTCGCCCAGATGGAAGCCCGCGACGGCTGCACCATCGGCCTCGTGCTGGCCACCGGCAACCCGCAGGCCAACGACCAGGCGCGCAAGCTGGCCGACGAAAAGGCGAAGAGTTTCGCCTGTGGCAAGGACAAGCACACCGTCATCGGCAACGTGCCGGCGTTTGGTCGGGTGGATAACTAGTCACGTGGGTGCAAGGCACCCCCTCTGCCCTGCCGGGCATCTCCCCCTCAAGGGGGGAGATTGGCAGCTTCGCTGGCGGCGCTTTTCTTTCGGCGCTGAAAATTGACGAAAGCCGTTGCGACTCCCCCCTTGAGGGGGAGATGGCCGGCAGGCCAGAGGGGGGTGCCTCGCGCTGGCGTTTGCCGCTTACTTGAACGAGACGCAGGCCTCTCTCGGCGCTACTTTGCCGCCTTCGCCCGTGCGATCGCGTCGACAATCATCTTCTTGGCGTATTTGGAATCGTGCCAGCCTTCGATCTTGACCCATTTGCCGGGCTCGAGATCCTTGTAGTGCTCGAAGAAGTGCTGGACCTGGTCGCGGGTGATCTCGGGCAGCTGCGTGTATTCGGTGACGTTTTCGTAGCGCAGCGTCAGCTTCGGCGACGGCACGGCAATGACCTTCTCGTCCTGGCCGGCATTGTCTTCCATCACCAGCACGCCGATCGGCCGCACATTGATGACGCAGCCCGGCACCAGCGCGCGGGTGTTGCAGACCAGAACGTCAATCGGGTCGCCGTCGCCCGAGAGCGTGTGCGGCACGAAACCGTAATTGCCGGGGTAGCGCATCGACGTATGCAGGAAACGGTCGACGAACAGCGTGCCGGCCTCCTTGTCCATCTCGTACTTGATCGGCTCGCCGCCGATCGGCACCTCGATGATGACGTTGATGTCCTCGGGCGGGTTCTTTCCGATGGCAATGGCTTCGATACGCATGGCTTAAATCCCTCTCTCGATGTCCACGATCGATAGCGGGCGGCGCGGCATGGTGCAATGCGGCGATTGGTACGGAGCGCTAATGGAAGCGCACGGTTTGTGATGATTTGTAACCGAGACCGGTCATTCCCAGACGAAGGCGACCTTCTTCAGCGCCCTCTGCTCGAAAACCTCGACGCCTTCGGCAACATCGCGGCCACCCGCGCCGGCATAGAAGGAAAGCGCATTCTGGTTGTCTTCCAGCGCCCACACCACCATTCCCTTCAGCCCGTGGTCGGCAAGCCGCGCCCGCGCCGCCTTGAACAGCCGGCTGCCGAGCCCGATGCCCTGATATTCCGGACGCAAATAAAGTTCGTAGATTTCACCCTGCTGCTTCAGCTCGCGGGCGCGGTTCTTGCCGATCGTGGCATAGCCGGCGATGGTGCCGCCGATCTCGACCACCAGAACGGTGGCAGCGCGGCGGATGGCGTTGGCCCACCAGTCGGCGCCGCGGCGGTTGATCATCGAGGTCAGCGAGCGATGCGGGATGATGCCGGAATAGGCGCCCTCCCAGGCCAGCTGGTGCACGTCGGCAATGGCGCCGGCGTCGCGCGGTTCGGCTTTCCTGATGTCGATGCTCAGCGTATTCATGATTTGTTAACCATAAACCCGCATCGGCCATTTGCAAGAGTCGAGGTCAGCCCGCCGACCGCTTTCTCACAGCCGATCGCGACACTGCTGACAATGGGCAAAGCCTGCCTGGAAAACGCACCCAGCCGGCGCGGTCAGGCGTCCGTCCGGGTAGCGCGTGCTGGCTTTTCAGATCTCGACGAGATGATCGTCCAGTTCATTGGCATCGCCCGACGTCACCGGGAAATGCTCGGCCAGCACCGCGCCGACCTGCCCGATCGCCTTGACGAAGCCGTCGGCGAGCCGGTCGTGACCGGCATGCTGCAGGAGATCGCGCAGCACGCCGTCCCAGACATGCTGGCCGACCTTGCTGTCGATGCCCGAATCGGCGACCACTTCGGCATAACGCTCGGCGATCGACACGAAGACCAACACGCCGGTGCGCGCCGTGGTGCGGTGGACATTGCGGGCGAGGAACTGCCTGAGCGCATTGTGATGTGCCGCCTGATAACGCTGCCGGCGCGGCACCAGATGGATGCGCAAGCCCGGCAGCGCCCACAAAAGCACCAACACCGAGGCCAGTGCCAGCAGTTGGACAATGACGAAATGCGGCAGCCGGATCGACAGCCACCAGGCTTCCAGCCCATAAGCGACGGCGAGGCTGGCAATCAGCATGCCTGATGTCGCCATGAAGGCGGCGGGAAAGAAATAGCCGTCGCTGGCATGCGCAACGACGCAGTAGATCTCGCCGTCGGTTTTGGCCTCGGCCGCGCGGATCGCGGTGGCGATGCGCTCATGGTCCTGTGGGCTGATCGGTCGTGTTGCCATCTTCTCTCACCAGCTCCCTGAAGACCCGCCACCGCCAGACGAACCGCCGCCGCCTGAAAACCCGCCGCCGCTGCTTGAGCCCGAAGACCAGCTGCTGCCCGAACTTCCCGATGACCATCCGCTGCCCGACGACGAACTTGTTGTCCAGCTGCTGGAGCCCGAGGACGATCCGCTCGGCCCCTGGCCGTAGCGAAAGGTCATGCCCAGCCATTTATACACGCCCGGCGACAGCTTGGTGCCGAAGATCGGCGGCAGGAAGGCCATCGCCAGGCCGCCGAAGAACATCGCCGCCCACAGGATCAGGAAGACCGCGACGACGGGATCGATGGGCGTGCTGCGGTCGGCCGGGTTGCGCTTGCCGCGCGCCTCCAGCTCTTCCGGGTTGCCTTCCAGCACCATGACCATGTCGTCGACGGCCTTGGAAATGCCGCCGGAGAAATCACCGGCGCGGAACGCCGGCACCATGTCGTTTTCGATGACCAGTTTGGTGTGCAAATCGGTCAGCGTGCCTTCCAGCCCGTAGCCGACCTCGATGCGCATCTTGTGGTCGTTCTTGGCCACCAGCAGAAGCACGCCGTTGTTTTCGCCGGCCTGGCCGAGTTTCCAAAAGCGGAACAGCCGGTTGGCGTAGGGTTCGATCTCCTCGCCCTCGAGGCTGTTGATCGTGGCGACGACGATCTGGTCGGAGCCTTTGGTCTCGAAATCCGCGAGCTTCTGCGTCAGTGCCGCCTTGGTCGCGGCGTCGATAATACCGGCATTGTCGACCACCCGCCCGGTGAGTGCCGGCAGGTCTGCCGCCAAAGCTACAAACAGCATGGTGAGCATCGTCAACAGCGCGATGCCGATCGTCGCGGCTGCGCGGCCAGGTCTTGGCGGATTGAAGACGCGTACTGTCATGCCGTCACCAGTTCCCCTCAACCACCATGACTGTCCTCAATCACCATGATCATGTCGTCGACCGCTTTGGAAATACCGCCGGAGAAATCCCCGGCGCGGAAGGCCGGCACCATGCCTTCAATGATCCGTGTGGCGTGCTGGTTGGTGAGCGTGGCTTCCAGCCCGTAGCCGACCTCGATGCGCATCTTGCGGTCGTTCACGGCCACCAGCAGAAGCACGCCATTGTTCTTGGCCTTCTGGCCGAGCTTCCAAGCGTTGAACAGCCGGGTGGCGTAAGGCTCGATCTCCTCGCCGTCGAGGCTGGGAACCGTCGCGACGACGATCTGGTCGGAGCCTTTGGTCTCGAAATCGGCCAGCTTCTGCGTCAGCGCCGCCTCGGTCGCAGCGTCGATGATGCCTGCATTGTCGACGACACGACCGGTGAGGGCGGGCAGTTCCGCCGCCAGCGCCGCGAAGCTGACGAGCAAGACCAGCAAGGCAGCGCCGGTCATCGTGGCGAAGCGGCCATGCCAGGGATTGGCGATGCGTGTTGTCATCTCGTCACCAGCTTCCCGAGGAGCCGCCGCCGCCGGACGAACCGCCGCCGCCGGAAAAGCCGCCACCACCGCTTGAACCCGACGACCAGCCGCCCCCGCCCGAAGACCAGCCGCCGCTGGACGACCGCTTGTGCGGCTCGAATGTCATGCCGAGCCAGCGATAGCGGCCGGGACCGAGTTTTTGGCCGAAGATCGGCGGCAGGATGGAGGCGGCCATGCTGCCGAAGAAGATGATTGCCCAGATGCTGATGAAGACGCCGAAGAACAGATTGTCGGTATTGATGGGCGGCTTCTGGTTGCGCTCGCCGCGCGCCTCCAATTCCTCCGGATTGCCTTCCAGCACCATCACCATGTCGTCGACGGCCTTGGAAATGCCCCCGGAGAAATCGCCGGCGCGGAACGCCGGCACCATGTCGTTTTCGATGATCAGCTTGGTGTGCAAATCGGTCAGCGTGCCTTCCAGCCCATAGCCGACCTCGATGCGCATCTTGCGGTCGTTCGGCGCCACCAGCAGCAGCACGCCGTTATTTTCCTTGGCCTGGCCGAGCTTCCAGAAGCGAAACAGCCGGTTGGCGTAAGGCTCGATCTCCTCGCCGTCGAGGCTGGGGATGGTGGCGACGACGATCTGGTCGGAGCCTCTGGTCTCGAAGTCGGCGAGTTTCTGGGTGAGCGCGGCTTTGGTTCCCGCGTCGATAATGCCGGCGTTATCGACGACGCGGCCGGTCAGCGCGGGGAGGTCGGCGGCGAAGGCGGTGAGGGGCAGGAAGACGGCCAGAAAGGCGAGAAGAACACCAAGGTTGGCGTTCCTTCGCGTCCCCCTCTGTCCTGCCGGACATCTCCCCCTCGAGGGGGGAGATTGGCAATCTCGCTGCCGACGCTCAGCCGGCAACGCTGATATTTGGCGCAAGGACAGAAGACAGCTGATCTCCCCCCTTGAGGGGGAGATGTCCGGCAGGACAGAGGGGGGTGTGAAGGAACGCAAGGCTGGCAAAGGCCAAGCAGACGTCATCACCCGCCCTGCTTCGTGCCGAAATCGACCTTCGGCGGCTGCATCTTGTCTTCTTCGACGGTGAAGTTGGCGAAGGGCTCGTTGCTGCGGAACCAGAAGGTTGCCCATAGCACCGACGGAAAGGTCCTCAGCGTCAGATTGTAATCCTTGACCGCCAGGATGTAGTCGCGCCGCGCCACGGCGATACGGTTCTCGGTGCCTTCGAGTTGCGCCTGCAGCGCCAGGAAATTCTGGTTGGCCTTGAGGTCGGGATAGGCCTCCGACACCGCGATCAGCCGCGACAGCGCGCTGGTCAGCCCTGATTGCGCATCCTGGAACTTCTTGAGCGCTTCGGGGTCCTTCAGCGTTTCCGGCGTCACCGTGATCTGCGTCGCCTTGGCGCGCGCTTCGACCACCGCATCGAGCGTGTCCTTTTCATGCGAGGCATAGCCCTTCACCGTCTCGACCAAATTGGGAATGAGGTCGGACCGACGCTGATACTGGTTCAGCACCTCGCTCCATGCCGCCTTGGCGTTTTCCTCCGCCGTCGGGATGGTGTTGAAGCCGCAGCCGGCGAGCAGAGGCAGCACGACGGCCATCATCAGCACGGCCGGCAGACTGCGGAAAGGGAAGGCAAGGCGCTGGGCAAACATGGTGAGGTCCCTCGACAGAAGTTGCATGTGAAGCATTAGCACAATCCGCGCTCAAGAAAATGTCTGCCGCTGGCGCGCATTCATGCGCCGGCGAGGCCCTGTGATTGATCGCGCGAACACGGTATGGTTGCCGGCAAACAGGACAGGACCATGGCGGAAGGCCGCGACGGTGACAGCGAATCGCGCCGCATTATCGAGCGCGTGGCGAACGAGGGCGGCCTTGGCAGCGCATCGCTGGTGTCACGGGCAGCGAAAGGCGCGCGCGATCATGTTACCGCAGCGGAGGCCGACCGATCCGATCCGATCGAGGTCTGGGGCACCCGCATCGGTCGCGCACTTGGGCTCATCGTCGCCCTCGGCCTTTTGATCTGGCTCGTGTACTACGTCTCCCGGGGCAGCTAGAGCATGATCCTGAAAAGTGGGAACCGGTTTTCTCGGACAAGCGGGAACCGTTTTGTCCGGAGATCATGCTCCAACCAAAGAGATAGATCAGGATGACGATTCAACGAAAAATTATCCGTATCTAGGATTTTCCATGAACAGCGAAAAAGCCGACGCGCCGCGCGCGGTCATCGTCATTTCCAGCCATGTCGCCCGCGGCTCGGTCGGTAACCGCGCCGCCGTGTTTGCGCTGGAGACGCTGGGCTTTCCGGTGTGGGCGGTACCGACGGTCATCCTGCCCTGGCATCCGGGCCATGGCCGCGCCACGCGCATCGTGCCGCCGCTCGACCAGTTCAAGGCGCTGATGGCCGATCTCGAGCGCGCGCCCTGGCTGGGCGAGGTGGGCGCGGTGCTGTCGGGCTATCTCGGCGAGGCCGGCCAGGCCGAGGCCGTCGCCTCGCTGGTTGCGGCAGTCAAGGCCAAGACGCCGGACGCGATCTATATATGCGATCCGGTGATGGGCGATTCCGGCGGGCTCTATGTGCCCGAGCCGACGGCCGCCGCCATGCGTGATCGACTGATGCCGATCGCCGACATCGCCACCCCCAACCGCTATGAGCTGGAGTGGATGGCCGGCGCGCCCTTGCCCGATCTGAAATCCGTGATCTCGGCCGCCCTCCATGCCGGACCGTCAACAATGCTGGTGACGTCGGCACAGTCGATGATGACCGGCGGCACCGGCAATCTGCTGCTTGACGGCACCCAGGCGCTGCTGGCCGAACACCGCCTCATCGACAAGCCGCCGAATGGCCTCGGCGACCTGACTGCGGCCGTCTACCTCGCCCGCATCCTGTCGGGGCAGCCGCCGATCAAGGCGCTGCAATCGACCACCGCCGCCGTCTACGAAATCCTGGCGCGAACCGCCAAGCGTGGCGGCGACGAGCTGCAGCTTGAAACCGATGCCCAGAGCCTGTCGCACCCGATGGCGATGGTGCAGCTGCGCCACCTCACGCATCCGGGGCGGGACCGCCGGGCGTGACCTCGACCGTGGTCGTCGGCGCCGACGGCTGCAAGGCCGGCTGGATCGCCGTCCGCCGCGATCTGGATGCCGCGCCGTCAGTCCGCGTCTTTCCCAGCTTTGCGGCCCTGCTCGACGCCTTGCCCGCCGATGCGACAGTGGCCGTCGACATGCCGATCGGCCTGCCGGACGTCTCGCAAAGAGGCGGGCGCGGGCCGGAGACCTTGGTACGGCCAATGCTCGGAGCACGGCAATTCAGCGTCTTCTCTATCCCGTCCCGCGCGGCCCTCTACGCCGACATCAGCGACTTCACCACGGTCGAGGCCTGGTATGAGGCGCATCGGCGCGCCAGCGAGGTGGCCAGGGCGACCTCCGATCCGCCACGCGGCGTCTCGATCCAGGCCTTCGGCATCTTTGCCAAGATACGCGAGATCGACGCGCTGCTGATCGCACGTCCGCAACTGCGCCGCCGCGTCTTCGAATCGCACCCCGAAGTGGCCTTCTGCCGGCTGAACGGCGAAAAACCGATGACGCTGCCGAAGAAGATCAAGGGCGCAGTCAATCCTGCCGGGATGGAAGAGCGCAAGGCACTGCTCTGCCGGCACGGCTATACCAGAGCCTTCCTTGACCAGCCGCCGCAACGCGGTGCTGCCGCCGACGATTTCCTCGACGCCGCAGCGATGATGCTGATTGCCGGACGCATTGCCGGCGGCGAGGCAAAGCCGTTTCCCGACCCGCCGCTTGCCGACCGTTTGGGCATTCCCCTGGCGATCTGGGCGTGAGGCAAGCGGCGAGCCATGCGTGCGGCATGGCGATTTGCGACGAAGCCATCTGCAATTCGGCATTGCCCGCGACGGGCATTTGCCGTTAGAGCCTTTCTAACTTGAAATGAGCTGCCGTCGCTAACCCCGAAAGGCTTCATCCCTAGCCCATGCCCCATCTCCCCGAACATCTTTGGACCGGCTACCGCAACTTCATGAATGGCCGCTATCTCACCGAGAGCGGACGCTATCGCGAGCTCGCCCGCGAAGGGCAGGCGCCCGAAACCATGATCGTTGCCTGCTGCGATTCCCGCTCTGCCCCCGAGGCGATCTTCGACGCCGGTCCGGGCGAACTGTTCGTCCTGCGCAATGTCGGCAATCTGGTGCCGCCCTATGCACCGGACGGCGAGTTCCACTCGACCTCGGCCGCGCTCGAATTCGCCGTGCAGAGCCTGAAGGTGAAAAACATCGTGGTGATGGGCCATGGCCGCTGCGGCGGCATCCGCGCCGCGCTCGACACCAATTCGGCGCCGCTGTCGCCCGGCGACTTCATCGGCAAATGGATGAGCCTGATCGCGCCGGCGGCCGAAACCGTTTCGTCCAGCACGTTCATGACGGCAACCGAACGGCAGACGGCGCTGGAGCGGATTTCCATCCGCTATTCGATCGCCAATCTCAGGACCTTCCCTTGCGTCTCCATCCTCGAAGGCAAGGGGCGGCTGTCGCTGCATGGCGCCTGGTTCGACATCTCGACCGGCGAGCTCTGGGTGATGAACAAGGACACCGGCGACTTCGAGCGGCCGGATTTGACGTAGACCCATGATCCCGAAAAGTGGGAACCGGTTTTCGGATAAGGGCATGGTCAAATAAGAGGAGGCAAGAATGCGGGTTTGGCCTGCGATCGCTTTCGCCGTAGCGGCGCTGCTGATTTCGCTCGTCCCTGCCCGCTCCGATGACGGCGCCATTATCGACCGCTGGTATTCGGCGCTGCTGGTCGCCGATCGCACCGAATTGTCGGACCTGCTCGCCGACGATGTCCGCATCAAGCTCGACGATCTCGGCGTCGTGCAGTCGAAGCAGGAGTTCATCGCGTCGATCGACGAATGGAAGGGCGCGGTCGCCGGCGCCGAAATCCGGCATCGCGTCGAAAAGAGCGAGGCCGGCGTCACCACTGTCATCGCCTGCTATGATTTCCCCAACAATGACATGCTGATGCAGGAGACGTTCGGCGTCACCGGCAACCGCATCACCGCCAGTTCGCAAGCGGCGATCGCGGAAAATTGCGACGGCTTCTGACGCGGGCTGGAACGGCCGCGCTGTTGCGCCGCGCCAGTCATCGCCCTACATCGGTCAGCAAGCTCCGCCAATCATCGAAAGATCCCCCATGCCGTCCACGAAAACCGTCGATCTCGCCGCCCATCCGCTGACCAAATGGCAAGGGCCGCTCGGCCTGCCGGATTTTGCCAGCATCGGCGACGACGATTTCTCCTCGGTGTTCGACGCGGCGCTGAAGGCACATGAGGCCGAAATCGATGCGATCGCCGGCAACAAGGATGCGCCGACCATCGAGAATACGCTGGCAGCCCTCGAGCTCGCCGGTGAGCCGCTCGACCATGTCTCGTCGATCTTCTGGTGCCGGGCCGGCGCCCACACCAACGATGCGATCCAGGCGCTGGAGCGTGAGATCTCGCCGAAGATGTCGCGGCATTTCTCGGCGATCTCGATGAACGAGAAACTGTTTGCCCGCGTCGACGACCTCTACCAGCGCCGGGAGACGCTAAAACTCGACGTCGAGACGCTGCGGGTGCTGGAGAAGACCTGGAAAGGCTTTGTGCGATCGGGCGCAAAACTCGACGCCGACGGCAAGAAGCGGCTGGCCAACATCAGCGAGGAGCTGTCCTCGCTCGGCACGACCTTCGGCCAGAATGTGCTGGCCGACGAGCGCGACTGGGCGCTTTTCCTCGACGAGGCTGATCTTGCGGGCCTGCCGGACTTCGTGAAGAGTTCGATGGCCGAAGCCGCCGAGACGCGCGGCCAGAAAGGCCGCTACGCAGTCACCTTGTCGCGCTCTATCTATGAGCCGTTCACGACCTTCTCCGAACGCCGCGACCTGCGCGAGACCGCCTTCCGCGCTTTCACCATGCGCGGCCAGAACGGCGGCGCCAGCGACAACACCGCAGTGGTGCGCGACATGCTGAAATTGCGCGCCGAAAAGGCCAAGCTGCTCGGCTATGCCTCGTTCGCCGCGCTGAAACTCGACGACACCATGGCCAAGACGCCGAAGGCTGTGCACGACCTCCTCGACCCGGTCTGGGAGAAAGCGCTGGAGAAGGCCGCCGCCGACCAGAAGGAGCTGGAGCGGCTGGCGACCAAGGCAGGCAGCAACGAAAAATTCGCCGCCTGGGACTGGCGCTTCTACCAGGAGAAGTTGCGCGCCGAAAAATTCGCCTTCGACGAGGCGGAACTGAAACCCTATCTGCAGCTCGACCGGGTCATCAACGCCTGCTTCGACGTCGCCACAAAACTGTTCGGCATCACTTTCGAGGAGAAGAAGGGCATCGCCGCCTGGCATCCCGACGCGCGCGTCTTCGTGGTGAAGAACGCCGATGGCAGCGAGCGCGGCCTGTTCCTCGCCGACTATTTCGCCCGGTCCTCGAAGCGCTCCGGCGCGTGGATGAGCGCGCTGAAGTCGGGCTACAAGCTTGGCGATGGCTCCAAGCCGGTGATCTACAATATCATGAACTTCGCCAAGCCGCCGGCCGGGGAAGCGGCGCTGTTGTCGGTCGATGAGGCCAAGACCCTGTTCCACGAGTTCGGCCATGCTTTGCACGGCATGCTGACCGACGTCACCTGGCCGTCGGTGGCGGGCACCTCGGTTTCCCGCGATTTCGTCGAACTGCCTTCGCAGCTCTACGAGCACTGGCTGACGGTGCCCGCAGTGCTGGAAAAGCATGCGCTGCATGTTAAGACCGGCAAGCCGATGCCGAAGTCGCTGCTCGACAAGATGCTGGCCGCCCGCACGTTCGGCGCCGGTTTCGCCACGGTCGAGTTCACAGCGTCGGCGCTGATCGACATGGCGTATCACGCGCGGCCGGATGCGCCGGCGGAACCGCTGCGTTTCGAAGCCGAAACGCTGGAAAAGCTTGATATGCCCGACACCATCGCCATGCGTCATCGCACCCCGCATTTCGGCCATATCTTCTCCGGCGACGGTTATTCAGCCGGCTACTATTCCTACATGTGGTCGGAAGTGCTCGACGCCGACGCCTTCGCCGCCTTCGAGGAGACCGGCGATCCCTTCAACCCGGCGCTGGCGGAACGGCTTCGGAAGAATATCTATGCCGCCGGCGGGTCGAAGGATCCGGAGGAGCTGTACACGGCGTTCCGCGGCAAGATGCCTTCGCCGGAAGCGATGATGGTGAAGCGGGGATTGCTATAGCGCCAGCTTATCTCCCCCCTCGAGGGGGAGATGGCCGCAAAGCGGCCAGAGGGGGGTCGGTCCGACTGGGCTCGACCTCCTGCGGCAGATGAAGGTCGGCGCTTCACGCGAGGCGACCCCCTGTCAACTTGGGCAACATCTCCCCCTCAAGGAGATTAGACCTTCCAAGGATCCGCCACCCTTGGCCAAACCGGCCGCGTCAGCTTCTTGTAATCCGTCACCGCCGGATTGCTCGGATACGAGCTCGGCGCCGAGACATAGATGATCTCCGCCGCGATCGGTTCAAAGCCGGCGTAGAAATGGTTGGTCGACTTGATCAGCAATATGCCCTTGCTCATCGGATCGATACCGATGTTCGAGAAAATATCCGGCTCGAAGGTCTGCGTGCGGTTGGTGTTGAGGATGATGTCGATTTCCGTGCCCTCGACGCGCACCAGCGCCGTTGGCCCGAGCGTCACCCGGCTTGGCCCGAAGCTCTGCCAGCCCTCGCGGACAGCCTTCAACACCTTGACGCGCGCATCGATCGGTTCGCCGGCCAGCGGCCCGGCCTTGCCGCCGAAGCGCAGGTCGATGACGGCGCCTTCGCCTGCCGCCTGGCAAAATGTGACGGCGATCGGGTCCCAGATCGTCGCCACGCCAAAATTGTCAACGTCCTGTTCCAACATGGCGCGCAGCACAACGGTACCGTCGCCGGCGACGCCACCGCCGGGATTGTCCCAGATGTCGGCAATCACAACCGGCTTGCCGGGGTTTCCCTTGCGCACCGCCAGTGCCCGCGCGATGCCATCCTCGGTGTTCAGCATCGTCATCGCCGTCTTTTCGCGCATGGCGTAAAGCTCGCGCCCTAGCCTCTCCGCCAGCGCATCACCCTTGGCCTTGTCATTGTCGGTCACGACCAGGATGCGCGTGCCCATTTCGGGCACGTCCGCGGCCATGAAGCCATGGATGACCGACACCGACAGCACGCCGTCCTTGCCGTGCAGCGCCTTGATGCGGTCGACGAAGGAGCGCATCGGCTCGCGGCTGGTCGGCAGCACCTGGATCATGCGGCAGTCGAAGGTCGAGATCACCGGCTTGATCTCGTCGCGCGCCGCCGCCAATCCAAGCTCGACGACATGTTCGCCGCGCTCATAGAAGTCGGTGTGCGGGAATTCGAGGAAATAGGCCATGACATTGCATGCCGCGACGCGCTTTGGGGTCAGATGACTGTGCGGGTCGAGCTCCACCGCGATCACCACGTCGGGCCCGACGATTGCGCGAACCCGTTCCAGCAGATCGCCTTCGCAATCGTCATAGCCTTGCGCCACCATGGCGCCGTGCAGGCCGAGGATGACGGCGTCGACCGGCAAGGCTGCCTTCAACTGGCCGAGAATCTCGTCGCGCAACGCCTCATAGGTCTGCCGCTGCACCAGCCCGCCCGGCTCCGCCCAAGTGGCGGTGCCTTCGATGACGGTCAGCCCTTCGGCAGCCGCACGCCGGCGCAGCGCGACCATCGTCGATGAGCACAAGGTCGGCGTGTCTGGATGCTTGCCCGGCCCGGCATAGAACGCCATCTCGAACGACGCCCGGTCGGTCGGCACCGGCGAGAAGGTGTTGGTTTCGGTCGCCAGCGAGGCGGTGAAGATGCGCATGAAAGCTCCGTTGTGAATGGCGCGGTTATTTGACCGCCCCGAGCGCCAGCCCGCGGACGAGATAGCGCTGCAGCCAGATGAACAGAATCGCCACCGGCAGCGTCGCCAGCAGCGTCGCCGCCATTACATGGTGCCATTCGATCGTGTAGCGGCCGGCGACCAGCGAGAACACCTGGATCGGCAGCGTGTAACTTTCCTGGCTGCGCAGCATTGTGAGCGCAACGACGAACTCATTCCATGCGTTGATGAAGGTGAAGATGGCGGTGACCGCGATTGCCGGCAGGCAAAGCGGCAGAAACACTTTTCGCAAGGTCAGCCAGCGGCCGGCGCCCTCCATCCACGCTGCTTCCTCGAGATCGCGCGGGATGGTGTCGAAATAACTCTGCAGCATCCACACGGTGAAGGCGACGTTGAAAGCCATGTAGATGACGCCGAGCGCCGTCGTCGATTCGATCAGGCCCCAGGCGGCCATCAGCCGGAACAGGCCAAGCACCAGCACGATCGGCGAGATCATCTGCGAGATCAGCAGGAACTGGCGGAAGGCGCCGTAGCCGGCAAAGCGAAACCGCGACATGGCGTAAGCAGCCGGCACCGAGATCAGGATGGCGCCGACGGTGGCGATAACAGAGACATAGAGCGAATTGGCCAGCGCCTCGCCAAAGCCGGTCGCCACCCACATGTCGGCAAAATTCGACCAGTGGAATTCGCTTGGCCACCAGGTCGGCGACAGCACCTCCTGCCGCGGCTTGACCGCGGTCAAAAACATCACCGCGAAGGGGAAGATGGTCACCACGAGCAGCGGCGAAAGCAGCAGCCAGGCAATGATCGTGCGCTTCAGCTTGGGCATCATGCGCGTTGCTCCCGCATGGCGAGGCGCACATAGATCATGGTGAAGATCAAAAGGATGGCGAACATCAGCAGCGACACCGCCGATGCTTCGCCAAGCTTGCCGATGCGGAAGGCCAGCTTGTACAGATGGGTGACCAGGATGTCGGTCGAGTTGGCCGGCCCGCCCTGCGTCATCACCCAGATGATCGGGAAGGAATTGAAGACGTAGATGGTGTTGAGGACGATGGCGATGTTGATGAACGGCTTCAGCAGCGGAAAGGTGATCTCGCGGAACTGCTGCAGCGGCGTCGCCCCCTCCAGGGCCGCCGCCTCGTAGAGGTCGTCGGGGATCGACGACAGGCCGCCGAGGAAGATGGTCGTGGTGAACGGTACCGTCACCAATATGCCGATCAGCACCTGCATCGGGAATGCCGTCTCGGCGCGCGCCAGCCACTGGATGTTCTCATGGATCAGGCCAAGCCCGATCAGCGCCGAGTTCAGCATCCCGCTTTCGCCGTTGAGCGCCCAGCGCCAGACCACCGCCGTCATCGTCAGCGACACCGCCCAGGGCAGCATGATGATGACGCGGGCAATGCCGCGGCCGTAGAAATCGGTATTGAGGATCATCGCCACGGGGACGGACAACAGCAGCGCGCCGCCGACCACCAGCACGGTCCACAGGCCGGTGCGCCAGAGTGCCGCCAGGAAATCGGGATCGGCGAGGAAGGCGGAATAATTGGCGAAATCGTTGAAGTCCCGCAGCTGCCCAAAACGGCTGACATCATGCGTCGATATCTGGATCAGGTCCCAGACCGGCCAGAAGATGACGACTGCGGCCAGAAACAGGCTGGGCAAGGTCAATAAATAGGGCAGGTAACGATTTTGCATCGGCCGGATTCGTACCGTGTTGGACATAAGTGGCGCTGGCGCGCCAGCTCGGATCAATCTCGCATATCGGTCTAAGGCAGCGCTTCAGGGTTTGAATCTCCTGCGGACGTTTGCGCTGCCCCTCACCTGCCTGCCCATCCTCCGCAGCGGTTGCGGAAGGGAGCCCTTCCTCTCCCCCGTTGATCGGGGGAGAGGTGTCGAGCGAAGCTCGACGGAGTGGGGGTCGACGGAGTGGATGTCGACCCTTGGGGCGCAAGGCGAGGTGATGTTTGCCCCTATTGCCCTTCCTATGTCCGTTCGCGGCGGTTGCCAGGTGGTGGGGCGCCACCCCCTGCGGCGGGGGGGCGCCGCGCCCCCCACCCCACGGGCCCGCCCCCCCCCCCCCCCCCCCCCCCGCGTGGGGGGTTGTGGTGGGGCCGCCCGCCGGGCGCCCCCCCCCCGGGCGCAGGGAGATACGCCCTATTTCTTGATCACGGCGTTGGCCTTGCCAGCCGCTTCCTTCAAGCCTGCCTCGGGGTCGCCGCCGAGATAGATCTTCTGCATGGCATCCGAGGTGATCTGGGCGACTTCTTCCCAGCCGGGGATGACCGGTGCAAAGCGGGCGTCGGGCAGCAGCGCGGTGAACGCTGCCAGATCGGCATTGTTGACGTAATAGTCCATCTTGGCCTCTTCCTTGTTCACCGGCAGGAAGCCTTCCCCTTGCGTGAACTTGGCGCGCTGTTCGGTGGTGAACAGGAAGTCGAGCAGCTTCCAGGCCTCATCCTTGTTCTTGGAATTCTTGAACATGATGATGGAATCGGTGACGCCGTACGTGCCGCGCGCGCCGGTCGGTCCGGCGGGGATAGCGGCCACGCCATATTTCAGGTTCGGCGCCTCGTCCTTGATCTGGTTGGACAGGAAGGGCGCGGTGATCATCATGCCGACCTTGCCCTGCTTGAACAGGTTCTGGACGTCCTCGCGGTTGTTGGAGGTGACGCCGGGTTCCGTCAGGCCTTCGTCGATCATCGACTTGTAGAGCTTGGCGGCTTCGAGCGCGCCCGGCGTGCCGAGGCCCGACGTGCCATCCTTGTTGAGAATCTCGGTGCCTTGCGACCACATCGCATAGTAGTAATAGACGTCGGTCTCGATCTCCTTGCCCTGCAGGCCGAAGCCGAACGTGCCGGTGCCCAGCGCCTTGATCTTGCGCGCATCCTCCTGCAACTCGGTCCAGGTTGCCGGCGGGTTGGCGATTCCGGCCTTCTCGAACAATTCCTTGTTGTAGTACATGGCGCGCGCCGAAGCCGCGATCGGCAGGCCATAGGTCTTGCCCTCCATGATCGACGGCGACAGGAAGGTGTCGATGAAGCGGTCCTTGAAGTCTGGCTTGATGTAGGCGTCGAGCGGCTCGGCGACATCCTGCTGGACGAAATCGATCAGCCAGCGGGTGCCGATGATCGACAGGTCGGCATTGGTGCCGGCGGTGATGTCGGTGGTCAGCTTCTGCAGCAGCACGTCCCACGGCACAACTTCGAACTTGACGGTGATACCCGGGTTGGCTGCCTCGAATTCCTTTTTCACCGCTTCGAAATACGGGCCGGTCTTGGCGCTGTATTCGGCGACGGTTACGCGCACCTCGCCGGCATCTGCTTGGGCGGCCAGGGCGAGCAGGCTCATTCCGGCCATCAGGCCGACAGTCCATTTTGCAAGCTTCATTCGATCTCTCCCATTTGATTGGCGCCTGCGCTCTTGCGGCTTTCAGGCGGCCATGGCTTTATGTGACTTTCCTACATTATCCTTCATTTCACGCCGTGCAAGCGGATTATCCTGTTGCTTAATTACATTTCCTAAAATAGCGTTTTCCGACTATCGTGGATCCCAGGGAGGCGCGCAGGGTGGTTTCAACGGCCGAATTCGCGGGCAAGACCGTGCTGGTGACCGGCGCCGGCGGCGGGCTCGGCTCGGCTATTGTGGCGCTGCTGGCCCAACGAGGCGCGCGGGTCGTCGGCTGCGACCAGTCGCAAGATGCGTTGCGCAGCCCACACCTGGCGTCGCGTCACGCCTTCGACCTCCTCGACCGGGCTTCCATCGAGGCGGCGATACCAGCGATCCTTGAGAAAGATGGCGTTCCCGACATGCTGATCAACAATGCCGGCTGGACGCGCGCAGAGACGCTTGCCGCATTGACACCCGATAAGATTGAGCACGAGCTCGACCTCAATCTGACCGGGGTGATGCTGTTCGCCGATCCACTGATCAAGGCGATGGCCGCGCGCGGTTCGGGCAGCGTCGTCTTCATCTCTTCCGTCAACGCCATCGCCCACTTCGGCAACCCGGCCTATGCCGCAGCCAAGGCCGGCATCAATGCCTATGCCAAAGCGATCGCTGTGGAACTCGGCCGCAACGGGCTGCGCGCCAATGTCGTCTGCCCCGGCTCGATCCGCACCGCCGCATGGGACCATCGGCTGGCCAAGAACCCGGATGTTCTCGGCAAGCTCAAGCGGCTCTATCCGCTCGGCCGCATCGTCGACGCCACGGAAGTGGCCGAAGCGGTGGCCTTCCTTGTTTCGGATCGCGCATCGGGGATAACCGGCGCGGTGGTGCCGGTCGACGCCGGACTGACCGCCGGCTTCCTGCCCTTCATCGACGACATATTGGGAGCCTGACCATGACCGATGTCGAGTTCCGCGACCTGTCGAAATCTTTCGGACGCCATAAGATCCTCGAAAACATCAGCCTCGACATCAAGAGCGGCGAGTTCGTCGTGCTGGTCGGCCCTTCCGGCTGCGGCAAGTCGACCTTGCTGCGCATGCTGGCCGGGCTGGAGCCGATCACCTCAGGCGACCTCTTGATCGGCGGCGTGCGCGCCAACGATTTGCCGCCGCAACAGCGTAACATCGCGATGGTCTTCCAGTCCTATGCTCTGTTTCCGCACCTGAAAGCGGCCGACAATATCGGCTTTGGTCCCAAGATTCGCGGCGAAAGCCGCACGGCAATCGACGACAAGGTGAAAAAGGCGTCCGGCGTCCTCAACCTGTTCTCCTATCTCGACCGCTATCCCCGGGAACTGTCGGGCGGCCAGCGCCAGCGCGTCGCCATGGGCCGCGCCATCGTGCGCGAACCCTCGGTGTTCCTGTTCGACGAGCCGCTCAGCAATCTCGACGCGCAATTGCGCGTGCAGATGCGCACCGAGATCAAGGCGCTGCACCAGCGGCTGAAATCGACCATCGTCTACGTCACCCACGACCAGATCGAGGCCATGACCATGGCCGACCGCATCGTGGTGATGGACCGCGGCAAGATCCAGCAGGTCGGCGCACCGCTGGAACTCTACGACCGTCCCGCCAACAAATTCGTCGCCTCCTTCATCGGCTCGCCGTCGATGAGTTTTGTCTCCGGCGCCCTGAAGACGACGCCCGAGAAAAGCTGGTTCGAATCGGCCGGCGGAGGGCGACTGTCGCTCGGCAGCAAGACGGTGCCGGCTGGCAGCACGGTCGAGGCCGGCATACGGCCCGAACACTTCGTCATCGGCGAGGCTGTCGACGCGATGGCGATCAAGGTCGATGTCGTCGAGCCGACCGGCTCGGAAACCCATGTCTATGGCGCCATCGGCGCTGACACGGTGCGCGCCGTATTCCGCGACCGGGTTCAGGTCAAGCCGGGTGAACTGCTGCCGGTCTCGGTAGCGCCGGGCAACATCCATCTGTTCGACACGGCGACAGGCCTGCCGCTATGAGCGCCGGCATGAAAACGAAAATACCACGATGAAGACGACAACCCAGAAATGAAAACGCCGGCCGACATCATCACGCGCCTGCAGCTGATGTCGCAGGACGGCACCAAATCGGACCGCCGCCTGGCCGGTCTCGTGCTCACCGATCTCGACTTTGCCTCCAAGGCGGCAATCTCGGAAATTGCCGCGCGCGTCGGCGTCAGCGAGCCGACAGTCACCCGTTTCTGCCGCAATCTCGGCTGCGAGGGTCTGCGCGATTTCAAATTCTACCTGGCGCAGGCGATCGCCATTGGCGGCCAGTATCTATCGCCCGAACCGCTGAACCGGGACGCGCGCGAGCAGCGCATTGCGTCGGCCATCACCGAAGCGGCAATCGCCGCCATCCAGCGCGCCAGCGAAAACCTCGACATGAAGACGCTGGTGGGCGTGGCCGCGCGCATCGTCAGTTCGGGCAATGTGCTGTGCATCGGCTCCGGCGGCATTTCCTCGATGATGGCGACCGAGATGCAGAACCGGCTGTTTAGGCTGGGCGTGCCGGTGCTGGCGCAGATCGACGGGCAGTTGCAGCGCATGTATGCCGCGGTCGCTACGTCGGAGACGACGTTGATCGCGTTCTCGGTGTCCGGCTATGCTCGCTCGGTGATCGACGCCGTGCAGGTTGCCCAGCAATATGGCGCCACCACAATCGCCATCACCCCGCCGGAGTCAGCGCTCGCCAAGGCCGCCGACACTGTCGTCCAGTTCCAGTCGCTGGAGGACGGCAACATCTACAAGCCGACCTCGTCGCGCTATGCTCTGCTGTCGATCATCGACATGATCGTCACCTCCGTGGCCGAAACGCGCGGACCCAGGGTTCTCGAAAACCTGCGCCGCATCAAGCAGAGCGTGAACACGCTGAAGGTCGACGATCCGAAGTTGCCGCTGGGGGATTGAGAGTGGGGCGGAAACTGCCAATCTCCCCCCTCGTGGGGGAGATGTCCGGCAGGACAGAGGGGGGCGCTGTTCCGCCGACAGATCAAGGGGCTGCATGCCGCAACGCTGGATCTTCGATCAGCCGCTGAGCGCCCCGATACGCTGCGCCAGCACCGCCGGATCACCCCCGACAATGCACGGTCTTCAGCCGCGCCGTGCCGCCTGCAATGACCGACACGACCGATGCCGGAACGCCCAGCGCCTTGGCCACCAGCCGTTCCAGCGCCGCATTGGCCCGGCACGGCGCGCACGCGCGCCTTCAAATGGCTGCGCCCGCCGACGGAGGTTCGACGGCTTCGAGCCTGTCCACCGAAGACTTGGGTGTCAGCCGGATAAACAGGTCGATGCCGTCGGCGCGCAAGCGGAATGGCGCGCTCATGCCATCGTCAGGCTCACAGGACCAGCGGCGCTATCGTGGTGAGAATGAGCTGCCTGAGAAAGAACAGGAGCAGAAGCAGGATGATCGGCGAAATGTCGACGCCGCCGAGGTCGGGCATGAACCGACGGATCGGCCGCAGCGCCGGCTCGGTCAGCCGGTAGAGCATGTTGCCGATGCTGCCGACAAATTGATTGCGCGAGTTGACGACGTTGAACGCATAGAGCCAGGAAAAGATCGCCGAGGCGATGATGACCCACCAGTACAGGTCCAGCGCCATGACGATTGTTTGAATGAGGGCGAGCATGCCGGTCTCCGATTGTTGCCGACATGTAGCCATTGCGCGCCAAACCGGCAAGGGCCGGTCGCCTATAAGCACCGGGCACAAGGGATTTCGGCAAAACCCCGCCTTGACAGGAAACCGCCGCCTTCGATAAATGCGCCATCCGCTGGACGGGGCTGTAGCTCAGCTGGGAGAGCGCGTCGTTCGCAATGACGAGGTCAGGAGTTCGATCCTCCTCAGCTCCACCAGCGGAATTTTCCTGCCTGTCGACACATCTAAGTTCCGAGACGTCTCGTCAAAGCCCCGCCTTCGCTGCGAGATAGGGCGCCAGGGCAAGCGAGTAGCTGGCGGTCAGATGATGACTGTCCCGCCAGACGATGATGTTGCCGACAACTGCCGGGCATAGTTGCGGCCCGCAAATGGCATCGAGCATATCGATGGCGCGCACATTTTTCTGTCCTTCCGCGGCCAGCGCCAACACGTTGCTCCGCTCAATATCGCTCAGTTTGGTGACGCATTTCGTTGGGGTCGAACTCAGGCATTCGCCCGGGTCGAATTTCATATAGGGCGTGTTGCGGATGGCAACGATTTGCGAGCCGGCGTCCGTCAGCCCGCCCCAGAGACTTCGCAGCCCCTCGATCATCACGTCTTGCTGAACCGCTCCGTAATTGGACTGGCTGGTGAAGATCAGATCCGGTTTCAGCTTTAGGATCTCGGCCAGCACCTTTTCGTGCCACTGCGCGCATAAGACGTTGGGTTTGCCATCCGCCGTGATGGCCACGCGGGTGAATGGGCAGGCGGATTTTGTAAAGGTAACCAGTTTGAAGTTGCGGTCCTTTGCGATCTTGTCCAGTGCCGGCACCCACTGGGCTGCATGAGAATCTCCCACCAGAACCATTGTTTTCGCACCCGTGGGATCGCCTAGAGAGCATCGTTTGGGCTCCGAGCTTTCCTCCTGGTGGCACTTCCTTGCATACACGACCGGCACGTCCCGCCTCAGCCGGGCCAGCGGCGGCAGAAGGTTCACACCGTCCGGGACCACGGCGCCGGAGACGAGAGCGGCGGGCCCAGGGTAGGAAGGCGTGCCGATCAGCGCGGTGTCGATGCGTTCGGTCTTCAGAAAGAGCAGCAGGCTGCCGGATGCGGCCACGCATGTGAGAACCGCCGCGGTGCCGTATCCCAGCGGCTTCCACCAGGCGCCGCCCCGAGCTTGCCGGTAGCGCTGCTCAACATATCGATAGGACAGATCCGATAGAAGCAGGGTCGCCGCAATCAGGCCGAAACCGCCGGCAAGGGTCAGCGAATGACCCTGCGCCTGGAAGATGGTGATCAGCGGCCAATGCCATAGATAGACCGAGTAGGAGCGATCGCCGATGAAACGAAGTGGCAACGAATCGAGCCCACGAAACCGGCCGACTTCAACCTCGCCAGCCAGGATGACCAGCACTGTGGCCAAGGTCGGCAACAACGCACTGACGCCGGGAAATGGAGTTGCAGCGGAAAACAGCAAGGCGGACGCAACGATGCCCAGGATGCCGGCGATCGCCAGCCACTGTCTAGTGAGTGCCGCCAGTCGAAACTGGTGTTCGGTCAGCACCAGCAGACCACCCAGCGCCAATTCCCACAGGCGGGTATGGCTGACGAAATAGGCCTGGGCCGGATCCGTCGCCGTCAAAACGACGGAGGCAACAAGTGATGCCGCGAAAATGAGCGACAACGCCCCGATCAAGCAGGCCCTCAGCGGAAGGTCACGGCGGCGCGCCAGCCAGATCACGCCGATCATCACCAACGGCCAGGCGATGTAGAACTGCTCTTCGATGGAAAGCGACCAGTAGTGTTGCACCGGGCTCGGCAAGGTGTCGGCCTCGAGATAGCTGACCGCAATCGAGGCCAGCCGCCAGTTCTCGACATAAAGAGCGCTCGCCACGATCTGGTTGCCCATTTCCTCCCAGCGCGCCTTTGAGATGAAAAGCAGCGTGCCCAGCAATGCCACCAGCAGCACCAGGGTTGCTGCCGGCAACAACCGTCGCACCCGTCGCGAGTAGAATTCGATCAGTGAAATCCGGCCGCCGCGCAGCGCCATCTGCGCCAGCAGGCCCGTGATCAGATAGCCAGAGATGACGAAAAAGACGTCGACGCCGACATATCCGCCAGGCAGCACATCCGGCCATATGTGATAGACCACGACAAGCGCGACCGCCAAGCCGCGCAGCCCCTGTATTTCGGGTCGAAACCGACGGTTCTGATCGATTGTCACCGGATATCCCCAACAGTCTCAGCCGGCCTGGATCAACCGGCAGTCCGCGCCACGATCTTCATAAGGGCAGAGTGCCGTGAGGCAAGAGCCGATCGCAGCAGTTCATTCCCTTTCCGTCTCCAGTCCGCTCACCAGCGTGTCGACGAAACCCAGCAGCTCACTTTCGAGGTCGGTGGACGCCAGGCCAATGAAACGGTCTTCGAGCGAGATGGCGACGATCCCATGCACGGCGGAGAACAGCGTGCGCGCGCGGGCCAAAAGCTCCGGCGTTGCCGCCGCCGGGAGCAGCTGGGCCAGCGGCTCAACCAGATGCTGGACCAGCACCGCATGTTCGGCCAGATGCCATTCGGGCACCGCCACGCCTGGCGCCATACGGTGCTCGAACAGCGCCTTCCACGCCATGCGGTTGTCGCGGGCGAAGCCGAGATAGGCCTTGGCCAGCGCCTTCAGCCTTGCCCTAGGCTCGGCGACGCCGGTCGCCTCTTGCTGCAGGGCCGCCCCCAGCCTGGCCAATGTGATCGAATTGACGTGCAGGATGAGCTCGTCCAGGTCGGCGAAGGCGGTGTAGAGCGCGCCCAGCGCGCAGCCGGCATCGGCCGTGATGTCGCGCGCACGCAGACCGGCGAGCCCCGAGGACTGGATGCGCGCTTGCGCGGCCTCGATCAGCCTGCCTTTGAGGTCCTCGCGTTTGGCGTCCCGTTTTGCGGTCATTAACCTTCTCTTATGCGCAATCATGAACACCGTTCATTTTCTCCTTGAACGCCGTTCACAATGTGCTACTTTGCCTCATGAACAACGTTCATAGAGGAGAAACGGAAATGTTGAAACAGTTTTTTGCTCTCGTTCGCGGCCGAAGCTACGAAGCCGCCGAGGCGGTCGTCGACCGCAACGCGCTGATAATCCTGCGCCAGCAGATCCGCGATTGCGCCGACGCTATCGCGGCCGCCCGCCGGGCGGTTGCAATTGCCATCGCCCAGAACGAACAGGAAGTCGCGCAGTACAAGAAGCTTGTCCTCCGCATCGACGATTTGGAGAAGCGCACGATCGCCGCGATCGAGCAGGGACAGAATGAACTGGCCCGCGAAGCCGCCGAAACCATCGCCATGCTGGAAGCCGAACGCGACGCCTCCGCCGAGGCGCAGAAAAGCTTCGGCACCGAGATTGAGCGTCTCAAGCGGATTATCCGCGTCTCCGAAATGCGCCTGCGCGAATTGCAGCGCGGCCAGCGCATCGTTGCCGCGGTCGACTCGACCCAGCGCCTGCGAGAAAGCGCGCCCGGCTCCAGCCTGTCGGCGCTCAGGGACGCCGAGGAGACGCTGCTGCGCCTGCGCACCAGGCAAAAGCAGATGGACGACACCGCGGCCGCCATGGCCGAGATGGAACAGTCGGGCGATCCTGCCGCGGTCTCAGAGAAGCTTGCGGCCGCCGGCTGCGGTGCGCCGCTGAGAAGCAGCGCCGACGCCGTGCTCGAACGGCTCACGAAGACCATGACCAAGCCGGCCTGATCGTACCCGGCCTGATTGTTATCCAGTCTGATTGTATCCAGCCTGATTGTATCCAGCCTGAAACAGACCCACGCCCAACCAACCTAACCTTGAAACGAAAGGACCATATCGATGACCCCGAACACCTATTCCCCCAAGGACTCAAGCGCCTGGAAGACCTTCACCATGGCCAGTTTCGCCGTTGCCGCCACAATGATGGCCGGCGGCATCTACTTCATGGAGGCGAGCTTCGCCGCCAAGGGGTTTTATGCCATGGCCGCCATCATGCTCGTGCACACCTCGATCACCATCACCAAGACACTGCGCGACTCGGAAGAGGCAAGCCGCTTCATCAACCGGCTGGAAGACGCCAAGACCGAGAAGTTGCTGATGGAAGTCAGCCGCAGTAACGAAGTGTAACCGGGTTCCCGCTAAACAAGGCTCAACGCGCAAGACCGCTGATCAATCCAGTCAGGATTTTCACCGGTCTTGCCCAATGGAAGTCGCCGCTATGGAAATCGCCCCGATCAATCGTCCCACAGCTCATCTGATGACATCCAGGCGCTTTGCGCCCTTGTTCTGGACGCAGTTCCTGTCCGCCTTCAACGATAATTTCCTCAAGAACACGCTGGTGTTCCTTATTCTGTTCACGCTGGCGGCGGACCAGGCGGCATCACTGGTCACCTTGGCGGGCGCCGTCTTCATGGCTCCCTTCCTGCTCTTGTCGGCGCTCGGCGGCGAGCTCGCCGACCGCTTCGACAAGGCTCTCATAGCCAAGCGTCTGAAATTCGCCGAGATCGCCGCGGCGGGTGTCTCCGTCGTCGGCATCGCCCTGTCGTCCATTCCCGTGCTGATGACGGCGCTGTTGATGTTCGGCATCATCTCGGCGCTGTTCGGACCGATCAAATACGGAATCCTGCCCGATCACCTCGAACGCAAGGAACTGCCCAAGGCCAACGCCTGGATCGAGTCAGCCACGTTTGCCGCGATTCTCGGCGGCACCATAGCCGGCGGCGTCGTTTCCGCCGATGGTATCGGCGTCGCGGTGTTCGGACCGATCATGATGGCGCTCGCCGTCGGTTGCTGGCTCGTCAGCCGCTATATCCCGTCCACCGGTTCGGCGGCGCCCGACCTTGTCATCGACAAGAACATCTTCCGCTCGACCTGGCGCCAGGTCACCGAATTGCGCACCGACACGCGCATCTGGCGCGCCGGCCTGATGACGTCTTGGTTCTGGCTGATCGGCGCCATCGTGCTCTCGCTCCTGCCGGTCCTGATCAAGGATTCGCTCGGCGGCAACGAAATGGCCGTCACCGTCTACCTCGCCGTGTTCGCCGTCTCGATCGCCATCGGTTCGGCCATCGCCGCCTGGATGTCGCAGGGCCGCATCGTGCTGTTGCCGGCACCGGTCGGCACGGCGCTGCTCGCCCTGTTCGGCCTGCATCTCGCCTGGACCATCTCCGGCATGACGCCGTCGCCCCAGGCGGAAACCCTTGGCGCATTCTTCGCCGGCCCAAACACGATCCGCGTCGCCATCGACCTCGCCGGCATGGCCATTGCAGCCGCTTTCCTGGTGGTGCCGACCTTCGCCGCCGTGCAGGCCTGGTCGCCCGAAGCGCGGCGCGCCCGGGTCGTCGCCGCCGTCAGTATCGTCAATGCCGGTTTCATGACTGGCGGCGGCATCATCATGGCCCTGATCCAGACGAAGGTCTCGACCGGCGGCATCCTGTTCGGCCTCGTCGCGGCCAATGCGATTGCCGCCTGGCTGATGCTGAAATATTTGCCGACGAACCCCTTCCGTGACTTCGTCTCCATCCTGTTCCGCGCTTTCCTGCGCCTCGAAGTCGAGGGTATGGAAAACCTCAAGGCGGCCGGCAAGGCGCCGATCCTGGCGCTCAACCATGTCAGCTTCCTCGACGGTCCGCTCGCCTTGACGCTGACCGATGAGGAGCCGGTCTTCGCCATCGACTACACCATTGCCCAGGCCTGGTGGATGAAGCCGTTCATGAAACTTGCCCGCGCTTTGCCGCTCAACCCGGCCAAGCCGATGTCGACCCGCACGCTGATCAAGATCGTGCAGGGCGGCGATCCGCTGGTGATCTTCCCGGAGGGACGCATCACGGTGACCGGCGGCCTGATGAAGGTCTATGACGGCGCCGCCATGGTTGCCGACAAGACCGGCTCGATGGTTGTGCCGGTGCGCATCGACGGGCTGGAGAAGACCTACTTCTCGCGGTTGAGCTCGCAGCATGTGCGCCGCCGCCTGTTCCCGAAGGTCAAAGTGACCATTCTGGAACCGGTCAAGCTCGAGGTGCCGCAAGAGCTGAAGGGCCGCAAGCGCCGCGCCGCGGCGGGTTCCGCGCTCTACCAGGTGATGTCGGATCTCGTTTTCCGCACCCAGGACATCGACAAGACCGTACTGGAAAAGATCATCGAGACGGCGAACGAACGCGGCATGAATCAGCTCGCAGTTCAGGATCCGATCACCGGTTCTCTCAGCTACAGCAAGCTGCTCACGGCTGCCGCCGTGCTTGGTGAGAAGTTCCAGAACCTTTATGCCGACCAGCAGACGCTGGGCATCATGCTGCCCAACGCCAACGGCTCTTGCGCGACGCTGCTCGGCGTCATGTCCGCCGGCAAGGTTCCGGCGATGATGAACTTCACCGCAGGTGCTGCCAATATTCTGTCCGCCTGCAAGGCCGCCGAAGTCCGCACCGTGCTGACGTCCCGCGCGTTCGTCGAACAGGCAAAGCTCGGCGCTGTAGTCGAGGAACTCGGTCGCTCGGTCGACATCGTGTGGCTCGACGATCTCAGAAAGACCATCAGTCTCAAGGATAAGCTGCTCGGCTTGCTGCGCAAGTCGACGCCGCGCGCGAAACGCAAGCCCGGCGATGCGGCGGTGATCTTGTTCACCTCGGGTTCGGAAGGCACGCCGAAGGGCGTCGTTCTGACCCACCGCAACATCCTGGCCAACGCCGCCCAGGCGGCGTCGCGTATCGACTTCCATTCGGGCGACAAGGTGTTCAACGTGCTGCCGATCTTCCACTCCTTCGGCATGACCGCGGGCACGGTGCTGCCGTTGATCTCCGGCGTGCCGGTCTATTTCTACCCCTCGCCGCTGCACTACCGCCTCGTGCCGGAACTGATCTACGGCTCGAACGCGACGATCATCTTCGGCACCGACACCTTCCTCTCCGGCTATGCCCGCACCGCGCACCCCTACGACTTCCGCTCGATACGCTATTGTTTTGCCGGCGCGGAGCCGGTCAAGACAGCGACGCGCATGACCTATATGGAGAAGTTCGGCGTCCGCATACTCGAGGGCTATGGCGTCACCGAGACGGCGCCGGTGATCTCCATCAACACGCCGATGTACAATCGCTCTGGAACCGTCGGCAAGATCATGCCCGGCATGGAATACCGCCTCGATCCGGTCCCCGGCGTCGACGAAGGCGGCCGGCTGTTCGTGCGCGGCCCCAATGTCATGGCCGGTTATCTCCGGGCCGAGAAGCCCGGCGTGCTCGAACCGCTGGAGGACGGCTGGCATGATACGGGCGACGTCGTCGCTATCGACGAAGGCGGCTTCATCACCATTCGCGGCCGCGCCAAGCGCTTCGCCAAGATCGGCGGCGAGATGATCTCGCTCGCCGCTGTCGAAGCGCTGGCCGGCGAATTGTGGAAGGGCTCGCTGTCGGCGGTCGCCACGGTGCCCGACGCGCGCAAGGGCGAAAAGCTGATCCTCATCACTGAGGCATCCGGCGCCACACGAGCGGAATTCCTCGCCTACGCCAAGGCCAACGGCGCCATGGACCTGATGGTCCCGGCCGAAGTGCGGGTGGTCTCAAAGGTACCGGTCCTTGGCTCCGGCAAGCTCGACTTCGCCGCCGTGACAAAAATGGTGCGCGACGAAGAGGCCTTGAAGACCAAGGCCGCCTGACCCGGCTACGGCAACGGGCCGACGCAAGAGCCGGCCCGTTCAGTATGATCAACCCTTCGCATGCCGCTGCGAGATCAGCATCGCCATGCGCTGGACTGCCCGCAGCTCCATTTCCACGCCCGGCGACGATGCCAGCGCCGGCATGTTGAGCGCCACCACGGTCAACGGCTCGAGCGTCGCCAGCAGCACATGGGTCGCCTCAAATTTCTCGAACAGCCAGGCCAGCTGCTCGCGTATATCCTGGTCGACTGGCGCCCCCGGCTGCGTATCGGCGAGCGAGCGCACGGGCTCCTGCTCTAGTGCACGGGCCAGCACCTTCAGGTCGAAATCACCGAGGTCGGCTGCCGGCAGGATCAGCGCACCGTCGACAAGAATATGGCTCTGCAGGCCGCGCAGGAAGCGCGCCGAATCGGTGAGGTCGCCCTCGGCCATATGCTTCAGCAACGAGTCGCGGCGCTTCTCCGCGGTGAGGCTGACGCTGTCATTGTAGATGACTGCCAGCAGCGTCGCCGACAGCACGATCACCACGCCCTGCACACTGCCGCGCCAGCCGAGATCGTCGATGCCGCCCAGCGCCAGCCCGGCGAAAACCGAGCTCAGCGTAATCACGGTAAAGGCGCCGATCGTGTCGCGATGGCCGAGGCTCGCGCGTCCAAGGCCGATCGTCAGCCAACACAGGAACAGGATGGCGATGCCGCCAAGCCGAACCGGCACTTCGAACAGGCCGGGCCGGTAGTCGGTGACCATGAACGGAATGATCAACAGCAGCGACAGCGCCATGCGCTCGACCGTGCGGTTTTCGGCCGCCGACAGGCTGTCGCGATCGCGCGTCATCACCAGCCAGCCGATGGCGAGAAAACCTCCGAACTGGAAGGCAAGTAGTACCGCCATCCGCCATGGCTCGGCAAAGCGTTCCGGGATCGGCGCCAGCAGTAGAAACAGCAGGGCGCCGCCGGCGGCAAAGAACTTTAGCGCAAACGGCGCATGCCGGCGCAACAGCCCCTCGGTCAGCAGCAGTGCGGCCAGCGGCAGCAGGCCCGCCGCCGCGATGGTGACGAAGCGGAAGAGTGCGAGGCCGGTAGTCCAGTCGAGGATGCGGCAGGCGAGCAGAACCGTCAGCACCCGCAAACCGAACAGAAAACGCCGCGACAGCGGATCGCCGGTGTCGCGCCCGCCGACGACCGATATCACGATCAGCAGCCCGAACAGCGCCGCCAGCGAGGTGATGGTGTCGGCCACGAGCGTGTCGTCGAGGTTCATCGGTCAGCGCCCATCAGCTCACACCCAGGCATCATCACGGATGAAGCCATCAGCGTGTCCATGGTCTCAGCACATTCCATTGGCGGCTGCTATCCGCCCAGTGTACCACCGGCAAAACCAGCCGCTGCAGCGTGGCCGCCGCACCTGCTACCGCAAGGGCGGCAAGCGAGCCGCGCGGAACCGCGTCGGCGAGATAGGTGCGCGCCGACTGAAAGCTCATCTGTCCGATCTGCAGCACATCATCGCCGCGCGTGTAGTCGAGTTCCTTGCGGCAGAACTCGTTAAAGGTCTCGACGCGGTGCTTGGCCGCCTCGTCGAAGGTCTTCTTCAGATCGTCCGAGCCGCCCGTATAGGCGTTGGTGATGACGAAGCGCTCTTCGTCGAAACCAGCTTCGGGGCCGACACCGAAGACATGGCGATGGCGCGCCATGATCTGCCGCGCCAGAAGCACATGGGTAAGCGAGCGGCGCGCGCCGGCATGCGGTCCTGGGAACACATTGCTGAACGCCTCCGCGACCATGCCGACGACAGCGGGTACCTGGGTGACATTGGAAATCCAGATCGGCCGCAGTTGATTGCGCAAAAACATCAGGAAGCAGGTCAGGCCGTAGAGGATCCAGCTCAGCCCGCGGCTGCGCTCGTCGGGATCGATCATGACCAGACCGAGGTGCAAGACTTCATAGGGCTTGCCGGCGAGCGATATCTCCATCAGCGCCAGCGAGTTGAAGGCGATCGGCTGCCGGTCGCTGCGCCGGTAGACAATGGTGATGATGGAATGTTCCAGCCGGCTGCGGTCGCCGGAAAACACGCCATAGGTCAGGCTGCCGAACTTCAGTGTCTTGGACGCTACCAGCCGCAGATCGCTGCTCAGCTGCTCCAGTTCGGCAGCCTTCATCCAGCGCCCGGGCCGCTCCACGACGCGCGTCTCGTAGTCGGCGGATACGCGCATGCGCACATCCATGAACCGACCCGGCAGCAGCTGCAGAACCGCCTTGAGCACTATTTTTCCCCTTGGCAAGAACTCCGACCGTATAGTGGCCGCCGTCCACCTAAGACGCGGTAAACCCGAGACGGCAGTTCTTGGTTGTACTCAACAAAGTAAAAGAACAGCTGCCAGCCAGTGCGGGCTCAGCTTTCCGCAGCAACCAGATGGCCGCCGCCGACATCGTTCAGCGCCAGCTTCAGCGGCGCCTCCCCGATCCTGCGGGTGGCGCTCGGGATTTCCTGGTCGAGGCGCGCGAAGCGCGTTCTGCGCTGCGCCGGATCGGGCACCGGCACGGCGTCGATCAGCCGCCTGGTGTAGGGATGGCGCGGGTTGGAAAACACCTGGTCGCGCGTGCCCATCTCGACGATCTGGCCGAGATACATGACGGCAACGCGGTCGGAAATGTTCTCGACCACCGCCATGTCGTGCGAGATGAAGAGATAGGCGACGCCGAATTCGCGCTGCAATTCCTTCAGCAAATCGAGCACACGCGCCTGCACCGAGACGTCGAGCGCGGAGACGCTTTCGTCAGCGATGATCAGTTTTGGTCGTAGCGCCAGCGCTCGGGCGATGCAGACGCGCTGGCGCTGGCCACCGGAGAATTCGTGCGGGTAAAGCTCCATCTGGTCGGCCGACAGGCCGACGCGCTCGAACAGCGCCCCCACCCGTTCGCGGCGCTCGTCCTTGGAGGCGATGCCATGGATCACCAGCGGCTCGGCGACGAGCTCGCCGACGCGCATGCGCGGATCGAGCGAAGCGAAGGGATCCTGGAAAATCATCTGGACGTCACGGCGCACCGCCTTGCGCTCGTCGCGGCCAAGACCGGAGAGATTGCGCCCGCCAATGACGATGTCGCCGCTATACGGCGCCAGTCCGGCCAGCGCCTTGGCGGTCGTCGACTTGCCGCAGCCGGATTCGCCGACCAGAGCAAGCGTTTCGTTGGGCGCGATCGAGAAGCTGACGCCCTCGACGGCGTGGACGCGGCGGGTGACCCGGCCAAAGATGCCGCCACGCAGATCGAAGCGGACATGCAGGTCGTTGACCTCGGCGACATTGGCCGGTTTCAAGACGTCAATCGCATCCCTGGATTTCTGTCGACCGACACCACTGCCGATGCGCGGCACGGCAGCCAGCAGTTCGCGCGTATAGTCGGCCTGCGGGCGGGCAAAAATATCCGATGTCGTGCCTTCTTCGACCATGCGGCCGTCGCGCATGACGATGACCCGGTCGGCCATTTCGGCAACCACGCCCATATCGTGGGTGATCAGGATGACGCTGGTGCCATGCTGGCGCTGCAGGTCGCGCAACAGCTCCAGCACTTCGCCTTGCACGGTGACGTCGAGCGCCGTCGTCGGCTCATCGGCGATCAGCACGTCGGGCTCGAGCGCCAGCGCCATGGCGATCATCACCCGCTGGCGCATGCCGCCGGAGAGTTCGTGCGGAAACTGCTTTAGCCGGCTTTCCGCCTCCGAAATGCGCACCGCCTTCAACGCCTCGATCGCGCGCTGGCGGGCTTGCGCCGACGACAGGCTGGTATGCGCTTCGATGGATTCGGTCAGTTGCCGGCCGATCGACAGCACCGGATTGAGCGAGGTCATCGGCTCCTGGAAGATCATGGCGATGCGGTCGCCGCGAATGCGCCGCATCTGGCGTTCGTCGAGGGTTGCTAGGTCGGTGTCGCCCCGATTCCCATCCCGAAGACGGATCATGCCTGACGATATGCGCGCGGCCGGCTGCGGCAAAAGCTGCATGATCGCCAGCGCGGTCATCGACTTGCCGGAGCCGGATTCGCCGGCAATGCAAAGCGTCTCACCGCGCGCCAGCGTCAGCGACAGGTTGGAGACTACATTGCGCTCGCCGTCCTCGCCGCGCACGCTGACGGAGAGGTTGGCGATGGAGAGGACGGGGGTGTCGGCGAGGGTCATTGTGGGTGGAGCCCTGCGACGGATTGGTTCCGTCGCACCATTCGCACAAACCTTGGCGCTGCCCCCCACCCGGACCTCCGGTCCGACCTCCCCACAAGGGGGAGGTAGGGTGGCAGCGCTTTACCCTCCCCCTTGTGGGGAGGGTCGCTGCGAAGCAGCGGGGTGGGGGTGCGGCGCCGACGTACCGTCATTCAAACACGCAACGCGGAAAATAGAACGACACCACCCAGTTCGGCATGTCGACGATCTCGCTGATGCGCAGGTCCCCGCACACCGAGGCCAGTATATAGGCCTCGACCGGATCGATCTGGTAACGCCCAGCGAGCAGATCGACCATCTGCGCCACCGCCTCCTTCGCGCCCGCCATCAGATCCGGCCCAATCCCCGTCGTCACCTCGTAACCCTTGGCGTCGAGATGGCGCGTCACCGGGCCCGGCGTGGTGAAGCGCGGCGTCTTCAGCCTGGCGTCCTTGACAAGGTCGAGCTTGAGCACGACGTCCATCGGGCTCTCGATCGCCGTGCCGCAGACCTCGCCATCGCCTTGTGCGGCGTGCGTATCGCCGACCGAGAACAGCGCGCCGGCCACCTCAACCGGCAGATAGAGCGTCGTGCCGGCAGCGAGATCGCGGATGTCGAGATTGCCGCCGACCCGCCGTGGCGGCACCACCGAGTGAAGCCCCATCTCAGCCGGCGCATTGCCGATGGTGCCGGCGAACGGCTTCAGTGGCACGCGCGCGTTTTTCCCGAACAGCGCCGGTTCGAGCGCGGCTGCATCGTATTTCCAGATGTTCAGCGCCGGTTCCGTGAAGTCGTCGGCGAGCAGGCCGAAACCGGGAATGTTCGCCGTCCAACCGAAGCCGGACGGTTTGAACATCTCGATCGTCACCTTGAGCGCGTCACCCGGCTCGGCGCCCTCGACGAAGATCGGCCCGGTCACCGGGTTGACCCCGGCGAAGTCGAGCTTGACGATTTCGGCGACCGTGCTGTCGGCGTTCAGCTGGCCGCCGGCGGCATCGAGGCACTGGAACTCGATGGTCGCGCCGGGCGCCACCCGCTCGGCCGGGACAAAGGAATTGTCCCAGCCGAAATGGTGATGGCGCCCATGGATGGTGTAGTCGCAGCTATTGCACATCTTTTACGTACACATTGTCATAGTTGATCGGGATATGGACCGGGTCGACATAGAGGTTGTCGGCGCCGCCCATTCGGGCGGATTTCATGGTGAAGCGCTGTTCGTTGAAGACCGGCGCCCAGGGCGCGTCTTCCATCACCTTGTCGTAGATGGCGCTCCACATCTTGTCGCGTTCGCCGGCCTTTGCCGGGTCGACCACAGAATCCGCCTCGGCCGCCTTGGCGTCGAGGTCCTTATTGCAGTACCACGACCAGTTCCAGCCGCCCGGCACCGCGCCGGCGCAGCCGAGGATCGGGCCGTAGAAATTCGACGGATCGGGGAAGTCGGCGATCCAGGCCATGCCGCCCGACCAGATCATTGGCGCGCCGGCCTTGTCACCGCCGGCGGCGATGACATTGGCCTGCGCCAGCGACTGGATGCTGGCCTTGATGCCGATGGCCGCCAGGTCCTGCTGGATCGCCTGGGCAATGCGCGGGTTGGGATCGGTGTTCATGGCGAACAGCTGCGTGTCGAAACCATCGGGATGACCGGCCTCGGCCAGCAGCGCCTTGGCCTTGGCTACGTCATAGGGATAACCTTTGTATTCCTTGTCGTAGCCTGGCATCGACGGTGGCAGCGGCTGGTTGGCCGGCACGGCGCGGCCGTTAATGATCTGGATGATGCGCGCCTTGTTGAGCGCCATGTTGACGGCCTGACGCACCTTCACATTGTCGAACGGCGCCATGGTGGTGTTCATGGTGACGTAGCCGGTGTGCAGCTGACCGCCTTCGACGACACGCGCCTTCTGCTCGGGATCGGCCATCACCTCCTGGAACTTGGCCGGCGGAATGCCGTCGCCGGGCACATCGATCTCGCCCTTCTGCAAGCGCAGCAGCGCCACGATCGGCTCTTGGCCGATCTCGAAGGTGATCTTGTCGAGATGCGGCAGGCCCTTGTGCCAGTAATCCGCATTGCGCTCGAAGACGATGCGTTGGCCGAGTGTCCACTCGGCGAGCTTGAAGGCGCCGGTGCCCACCGGATGCTTGCCGAAATCGGCGCCATATTTCTCGACCTCTTCCTTCGGCACGACATGGGCGAAATTGATGGCCATGACATGCAGGAAGGTGGCGTCGGGCCGGGTCAGCTCGAACTTCACCGTGTAGGGATCGACGACGGTGACGCCGGAAAGGCCTTCGGCCTTGCCGGCAGCGACATCGTCATAGCCCTTGATCGAGCCGAAGAAGCCGGCGCCGGGGCTCTGCGTCTTCGGATTGGTGACGCGGTCGAGCGAATATTTCACGTCGTCGGCCGTCATCTCGCGGCCATTGTGGAATTTCACGCCATGGCGCAGCTTGAAGGTAAAGGTCTGGCCGTCGGGCGAAATCTCGTAGCTTTCTGCCAGATCGGGTTTCAGGTTGGTGGTGCCTGGCTCGTAATCCATCAGCCCATCGAACAGGCTCTTGATCATCGACCAGTTCTGCCAGTCATAGCCGATCGCCGGATCGAGGGTCGCAACATCGTCCTTGTAGGTGATGGTGATGGCGCCGCCTTGCTTGGCGTTGGGATCGACCGTGTCTTCGGCGCGGACGCTTGTCATGCCGAGCATGAGGGCCAAGGCGGATGCCGCGACTGTGGATGCGAGAAACTTTTTCATTGTTGTGTTCCCTTTCTCTGTTTCATTTTCATCTGAGCTTGATGCGGGGATCGATGAACGGCGCGATGATGTCGGCGAGCAGATTGCCGAGCACGATGGCGAAGGCCGACACCAGCGTGACGCCCATGATGATCGGAATGTCGACGCGCTGGATCGCCTGCCACGCCAGCTGACCGATGCCGGGCCAGCCGAACACGCTTTCGACGACGACGATGCCGCCCATGAAGATGCCGATGTCGATGCCGATCATGGCGATGACCGGCAGGATGGCATTCGGCAGTGCGTGGCGGAATATGATGGCGCTGCGCGCCAGGCCCTTGGCCCGCGCCGTGCGGACATAATCCTGGCGCAGGACGTCTATCATCGACGAGCGCATCATGCGCGCATACCAGCCGGCGCCGAGTACACCCATGGTCAACGACGGCAGCACCAGATGGCGCCATGTGCCGTAGCCGCCGATCGGAAACCAGCTTAGCCGCACGGCAAAGACGTAGAGCAGCAACAGGCCAACCACGAATTGCGGCGCCGAGACGCCGACGAAGGAGGCGACCATCAGCGTCTGGTCGGTGGCGGTGCCGCGCTTGACGGCCGCGATCAGGCCCATCGAGAGCCCGATCAGCAATTCGCAAAGGATGGCGCCGACCATCAAAAGCAGGCTGGCCGGCAGCCGCGAGACGATGAGTTCGGTGACCTCCGAGCGCTGGATGTAGGAGCGGCCGAGATCGCCGCTGAGTAGCTTCGTCAGATAGTGCCAGTACTGGACCACGAAAGGCTGGTCGAGGCCGAGTTGCTGGCGGATGTTTTCCACCGTCTGCGGCGTGGCACTGCGGCCGGCGATCTGCCGCACCGGGTCGGCCGGCAAGAGGTAGAGCAGCGCAAAAGTGATCAGCGAGACGCCAAGCAGGATGAGCAGCGACTGGATCAGCCGGCGGCCGAGATAGGCGATCATGACCGGCCCCCCATTATTCCCGGCCCCTTTGCGTCGGATCGAGGATGTCGCGCAACGCGTCGCCGATCAGATTGAAGGCCAGCGCCAACGCGAGGATTGCGGCGCCGGGGAAGAACACCAGCCAGGGCGCGGCCTGGAAATAGGTCTGGTTCTCGAAAATGATGTTGCCCCACGACGCGGTCGGCGGCTGCACACCGATGCCGAGGAAGGAAAGCGTCGCCTCGAGCAGAACCGTGGTCGAGATGCCGAGCGTGCCCCAGACGATGATGGTCGGCAGCAGATGCGGCAGGATGTGGCGAAATAGGATGCGCGGCGCACTCGCCCCGATGCTGCGCTCGGCATCGATGAACTCGCGCTCGGCCAGCGATGAGGTCTCGGTGTAGATGACACGCGCCGTCTGCACCCAGTTGACCAGCGCGATGACCATGGCGACGATCCACAGACTCGGCTGAAACACTGCCGCCAGGCAGATGGCGAGCAGCAGCGCCGGGAACGCCATCATCAGATCGGTGAAGCGCATCAGCGCACTGCCGATCCAGCCGCGGAAATAGCCTGCGGTGACGCCCACCAAAGTGCCGATCAAAAGCGCCACGCCATTGGCGACGATGCCGATGATCAGCGAGGTGCGGGCGCCGTAGAGGATGCGGGTCAAGAGGTCACGTCCGAGCAGGTCGGTGCCGAGCCAATACTGGGCGCTGGGCGGCAGCGGCGAGCCCTCGATGGTCAGGCCGTCGAACATCTGCTCGTTGGGATCGTAGCCGGTCAGCCGGGGCGCCAGCACAGCGCCGGCGACAACAATGGCGACGATGACCAGCCCGAGCAGCGCCAGGCGGCGTTTGACCAGCCGACGCCAGACGCCGGCGCGCGGTTTTGCCGGCATGCGTACCGGGAGATCAGGCGCGATGGGACTGGTCATCGCCGCCTTCCTCATCCGTCATTGCCACGATCCTGCGCGCGGCATCCTCGACGCTGATCTGCCAGCTCATCGCCAGCGATCGCAGTTGTGCATAGGCACGCTCGTCATCGCTGCCTTTCGACAGCGCCGTCACCGCGCGCACAATGGTCTGGCGCTCGGCGACGCGCTGGCGCAGCGACGCTATCTCGCCGGCTAAATGCTTGCGTGCCTCGAAGCTCTGCCTTGCGATCAGCAATGCGCTGTACACACCGGCATTGCCGACCGGCTTCAGCAGCTGCGCATCGGCCTTGTGCGACAGCGCCCATTCGATACGCCCCGGCGCCTCGGAACCGATCAGCGCCACCAGCGGCATCGGCCCCTCGCCCGGCTTCCACGGGAATTGCTCGTCAAAGCCGAGATCGGCATCGAAGAAAACGAAATCGGCGGCGAGAGCTTCCGGCGGCAATTCCGGCCAGCAGTCGATCGTAGCCAGGCCGATGGCCGACAATTGCCTGGTGATGGCCTGCACCGTCGGATGCGGGCGATGCAGGATGAAAGCCCGCGCGCCGCCGAGATTGGGGATGCGCGTCCGGGTCATGACACCACCCTCAGGCGCGGACGGCCGAATGTCTTGGCGGGGTCGTAGCGCGACAGATAGGGATCCGGCGCGACCTCATCCTCCTGGCTGACGACCTCGAAGAAGCCATCGGCGATCCGGCCGATGATCACCGGCAGCGTCGCGTGCTGGGAGTGGGCGTCGATGGCGATCGGCCCGAGCCGGGTGGAGAAGCGTCGCTCGGCGAAGGCTTTGGAAAATTCCGCCGGGCCGGCATCAGTGTCGCGCGACAGCACGTCGGCCATCACCTGCACCGAGGCATAGGCGGAGGCCTCGAAGGACGAAGCGAAGGCAGCCGGCCGGGGCGCGAAATAGGGCCCGACCGACAGATGCCCTTTCCCTGTCTCGCCGATCGCCGGCAACTCGCCTTCGGTGAGGTTGCAGGAGATGACGGGGCAGTTTTCCGGCCTGAATGCCGCATCCTCATCGCCCAGCTCGCGGTAAGCCGCCAGGAAGGCGTAGGATGAGGTGCCGATCAGATTGTTGAGGATGAAGCTCGGCCGCGTCGCCCGGACCTCGGCGATCAGCCGCGACACGTCGGTCTCGCCGATGCGCAGATAGCGCTCGCCCAGCACTTTGCCGCCGGCATCCGCGATCAGGTCGCGCGCCACGCGGTTCATCTCCCAGCCCCAAATGTAGTTCGAGCCGAGCAGGAAGCCGTTGGCGCCGAAACGCGGCACGACATGCGCCATCAGCGGAACCAGATGCTGGTTGGGGCAGGCGTGCATGTAGACGACATGCTCGTTGGCCTCGAACCCTTCATAGGGGCAGGCATACCAGAGCATGCCGCCGGCCTTCTCCAGCACTGGGATGGTTTCCTTGCGGCTCCACGAGGTGACGCAACCGACGACATGGCGCGCGCTGCTGGTCCTGAAAATGTCCTCGCACAAAGTCGCGTAGCGATCGGCATTACTTTGCGGATCGCGCTCGACCGGAACCACTTCGATGCCATAGCTCCGATCGGCATTGATGTCGGCGATGGCGCGCATGGCGCCCATCCGGCACGCATCGGAGACCAGCTGGTAGCTGCCCGAGCGGGAATACAGGATGCCGATCTCGATACGCCGTTTCAAACCGATCCTCAGAAATGACAATGCCCCGCAGCCAGCGCCGGAGGGCGAGGCATGCGAGGCATATTTGCCGCCCGGCGACCAAGGCCGGTATTTTGCGCTAGCGTATTCGGTCCGGCGGGTCAGTCAAGCGGGAAAGTACGTGGTCATGGGATCGGCCTTGTCCGGCTGCTTCTAGTTCCGCAGCGTGAACATCAAAGGCGCCACGACAGCCGTACCGGCCTTCTCAGGCGGTGGCGCGGGCACCGTCGCACCCTGCAGAATGCCGAGCGCGGCGCGATCGAGATCGGCGTCCCCCGAAGATCGTGTCAGCCGGACGGAGGTCACCTTGCCCGAAGCGCTGACGACGAAGGTCACATTTGCGGTACCCACGGCGCGCCGCGACCTTGCCGCGCTCGGGTAGCGCTTGTGCCGATTGATCCATCCGATCAGCTGGGAGTTCCATTTGCTTGCATTGACTGATGATCCACTCGATTGCGAAGCCTTCGGCGCCGACGCCTTCGCCGCTGCCTTTTGATCGACACTGGCGGTCACGACCGCTTTCGCCGGCGCGGCCTTTTCCTTCTTCTCTTTCTTTGCTTTCGGCTTGGGTTTTTCGGCAGCCTTCTTCGCCTTCTCGATCGGCTTGTCCTCCACCGGCTTGTCCTCCGTCGGCTTGGTCTCCACCGGCCTGGTCTGCAGCGGAATGACCACATCCGGCGCTATGGTCGGGACGATGTCGGGCACCACCTCATCCAGCGGCGGCGATTGATCGGGCTGCTCGGCCGCTGCCGTCTCGATCGGAGCGGCGGGTTGAACCGCTTCCGTCTTCTCGGTGACCGGCTCCGGCTGACCGGGCTCGGGCTCCACGACCGGCTTGAGTTCGGCAACCGCCTCCTCGATCTGGTTCGGCGGCTCGGGCGTCACCACGTCGGCCGCTGAGTCCACCCGCACCGCCGGCGCCACCATCATCGGCGACAGCTCGATAGCCACAGCCGGCGGGCCGCCATCGGCCATGTTGGCTAGGCTGAAGCTCTGCACGGCATAGGCGATCGCGACATGCGCGCCGACAATGACAATGGCCGCAGCCGCCCACAAACCGATCTCGCGCGCGCCGGCGCCCGGCGGGTCGGCGGTGGGAACGGCCGCGGCCAGTTGCGTCATGGGGCGGCGCCCGGGTGCGGCGGGGATGCGTCCGCTGGCACCCTCTCCAGCCCGACCAGCGCGATCTTCAGATAACCGGCGCCGCGCAGCAGGTTCATCACCTCCATCAACTCGCCATAGCCGACCGCCTTGTCGGCACGCAGGAAGATGCGGGTCTGCTTGTCGTCCTTGGTTCTGCCGTCGAGCACGGAGGCAAAAGCCTGGCGCGGCACGCTGTCATTGCCGATCGCCAGCGTCAGATCGTCCTTCAGCGTCAGGAACAGCGGCGTTTCCGGCCGCGGCGCCGGTGTCGCGGTCGAACCCGGCAGATCGACATTGACGTCGACTGTCGCCAACGGGGCAGCGACCATGAAGATGATCAGCAGCACCAGGATGACGTCGATGAACGGCGTCACGTTGATCTCGTAGCTTTCCTCGAGATCGCCGTCGATAGTCTCGCGAATTCTAGCCGCCATGGCCCATCACTCCGCCGCCAGCGCGGGCGCCTGCGGCACCGTGCGGAAATCGAGATCGCGGCTGACCAGCCGTTCGACCCCGGCCGAGGCATCGGCAAGGAGCTGCCGGTAGCCGGCTATCGACCGCGCAAAGACGTTGTAGATGACCACCGCGGGAATGGCCGCGACCAGGCCCATCGCCGTGGCGAGCAGCGCCTCGGCGATGCCGGGCGCGACGACCGCGAGGTTGGTGGTCTGCGCCTGCGAGATGCCGATGAAGGCGTTCATGATGCCCCAGACGGTGCCGAACAAGCCCACGAAGGGCGCCGTCGAGCCGATCGTCGCCAGCACGCCGGTGCCGCGCGACATGCGCCGCGCCGCCGCCGCTTCGATGCGCGACAGGCGCGACGTCACGCGTTCCTTCAGCCCGTCGCCGGTGACATGGCCGAGCGCACCGGCCGAAAGGGCAGTCTCTTCCTCGGCCGCCCGCACCAAAAGCGCACCGGGGCCGCCACTGTTGCCAAGCGCGCGCCCGGCCTGGCGCAGCGTGGCGGCATTGCCGATGGCGCGCGCAGCGCGACGGGCGCCGAGCTTGCCGAAGAGAATCTCCAGCGATTTGGCCAGCCACACCGTCCAGGTGACGAGCGAGGCGAAGGCCAACCCGATCATCACCGCCTTGACGATGATGTCGGCGGCCATGAACATGCCCCAGGGCGACAGATCGTGCGGCAGCGTCAGCCATATTGCCGAAGGCTCGGCCTGCGCGGATGCACCGGGCTGGGTTGCCGGCCGTAGCGCGGTCGGCGCCGCCTGCCCGGCAGCTGGCGAAGCCGGCGCGACAGGCGCAGCCGGTGCGGGCTGTTCGACTACGGTTCGCGCCGACTGGGGAGCTGCAGCGGGCACCGTCGTCACCCTGGGCTGCGTGTTTGGCTGCTCTTGCGCAGCAGCGCTGCCGGCCGACAGCATGACCGCGGCCAGCGCCGCCAACAAACCATTTCTGGACACGCTTCGTCCTCGCTTCGTCATTGCACGTACCGATCGGCTGGTCGGTGACGGGATGCGGGAACACCCCGATCTCGACCCCGAAAACTCCAGCCACGGATTCTGGCTTCTCTCAAACGCGGCACAGCCGCTGGAAACAATTCAGGCGGCCGAGTGCCCCTGCTTGACTATAAAACATGAGTTTAGTAGTCAACAAACAAGATGGCTTTTTTGGCCAACGATTGTGGGCGCGATGTCTCAACGGCACATCGTCCTGGCATCGGTCTACCTGGTGTCGTCGCACTGAGGGATGGACGGCCGCAGGGTTGCTGGGCCACGATACCGGGCAGCAATTGAGGCAGGCTGCGATGATCAAGGCGATACCGTTCGATTTCCCCTATGACGGCCGGCTGGTGCCGGCAAACACCGCGTTGCTGGTCATCGACCTGCAGGAGGATTTCCTCTCGCCGACCGGCTATTTCGCCAGGAAGGGTTATGACCCCGCGCCGCTCCGCGCCATCCTGCCGACAGTCAACCGACTGATATCAGCGGCACGCGCGGCCGGCCTCACCATCATTCACACCAGGCAGGGATATCGCGGCGACATGGCCGACATGACGCCGTACGAGAGATGGCGCCGCAAGCGGGCGGGTCTCGAAGGCACCGACGTGCTGCTGCGCTCCGGCCCCGGCTTTCAGATCGTCGCCGACATCGACGTCGCGCCGCACGACATCATCGTCGACAAGACCTGCAACAGCGCCTTCACCTACACCGACCTGGAACTTGTGCTGCGCGCACGCGGCATCACCCATCTGATCTTTTCCGGCTGCACGACCGATGTCTGCGTGCACACGACGCTGCGCGAGGCCTGCGACCGCAATTTCCAGTGCCTGACCATCGCCGATGCCTGCGCCAGCGGCGACCAATACGCGCATGACGCGGCGCTGCATATGGTGACGGTGGAGGACGGGGTATTTGGTACGCTGACGGAATCTGACGCGGTGTTGGAGGCGCTGGCAGTGCTGAGTGGTGATTAGACGCTGGCGGGACAGCACCCCTCTGCCCTGCCGGGCATCCCCCGCAAGGAGGGCGATCAGACATCACGTCGGCTTTCGCCAATTACCAACGTTGAGAGCCGGCGCTCAAGCTGCCAATCTTCCCCTTTGAGGGGGAGATGTCCGGCAGGACAGAGGGGGGTGCTGTCCCCGCCGGCGTTCCCGATCGCGATCTCGCTACCCAGCTGCGTGAATATCCGACCCGCCCCGCGAGGCAAACGCGCCGGGCTGCGGCACCTCCGCCTCACGGCGTGCCAGCGAATTACGCAAGAGCGCGATCGTCTCGCGGCCGACGCCGGCGATCTCGCGCGGCCTGTCGACGCCAACGATCATGAACTCGCTGATGCCCAGCGCCGCATAGGACAGCAGCGACAGGGCGATCTGCGCCGGTGGTCCGGAAAGTTCGACCGCCTTGTGTCCGACGGTAGAGGCGCCACCCTCCGAGCGGACCCGGACCGGAAGCGCAAAACGCAGCTTGCCGGCGCGGCCATGCTCGGCGGCGGCGCTGCGCGCCCGTTCCATCAGCTGGCGGATCTCGTCGGGCGAACCAGGCGCCAGCTCGAAGACGTCGGCATGGCGGCCGGCGACCTTCAGCGCCGTGCCGGACTGGCCACCCATGCGGATGGTGATATCGACGCCATGCGGCCCCTTGCGCGGCACATAGCCACCCTTGATGCTGTAGAACGCACCTTCATGGTCGAAGGGCCGGTCGTTCGACCACAGCCGCTTCAGCAGCACCAGATATTCGTCGATGCGCTGCCAGACCACGGTGTGGCCGACCGGACGCGTCTCGGCATCGTCGTCATCCAGCGGCTCGCTCAGCATCCTCAGCGCCAGCCGGCCGCCGCTCCTGGCGTCGAGCGCCGCCAGTTGCCGCGCCGCAACCGCAGGCGCGATCACGCCGGCCCAGTGCGTCAGCACCACTTCCAGCGACGAGGTGCGGTCCAGCGCCTGGGCGGCGATGTCCATATTGGTCAACAGCCCGGCCGGGTCGTCGACGACGATGTTCTGGAAGCCGGAATCCTCGATCAGCGACAGCTTTGTCGCCGTCTCGACGAAATCATAGAAGAACGGAACGGCCGAACCGGCGTCGGCGGCATGCGTTTTACCGGGAACATGCGTGAACTCGATCGGCATTGCCATCTCCTCCATCACGTTGGATGTATGTCGCCCAAAAGTGGCCCCGGTTTTTGAGACGACGACATGCGTAAAAACAAGCGGTCAGCGCCAAAGCGCATCCGCATTCGGTTCATCAACTCCGGTCACTCACTGAAAGCGATAGGTCGCCACCCTTCGGCCTGAACGGGTCAGGGAATCAAGCCGAGCACGACTGCCCCGGTGAACACGAACGCAAGGGCAAAGACGAGATAGGCGAAGGCGCCGGCATAGGCCGGGCGGAAAGCCTGGCTATTGGCCAGCCTCTGGCTGGTGCGGTCCGTCTCGGCGTTCTGGATATAGGACATATCGACCTCCGTCTTGCGGATTAATCTATAAAATCAGTAGACTTTGTCGAGTGCTATTTTTTGGCGATATGTAGAACGATTTTCTCAGTATGCCTTATTATTTGGTTTTGGATTGCTGGGGGACCCCTGCTGGCGACAAGCGAGCGACAAGCTTGGCCGACGTCTGCATAGGCGATAGCATCGCCATTCCGGCATAAATGCGGATCATTTCGATCGGGAACGGGAACAGAACATGGGTACAAGACTAGCCGGCAAGATTGCAATCATCTCGGGCGGCGCGACCGGAATGGGCGGAGCGGCCTCGGAATTGTTCGCCGCCGAAGGCGCCAAGGTGGCGATCATCGACCGCAATGGCGAGGCGGCGGCAGCCACTGCGGCGGCGATACGCGCGCGGGGACATATCGCCGAACACTGGGTGGCCGACGTCTCGGACGAGGCGCAGGTCGAGGCCGCAGTGAAGGCGGCGACTGCCAGGCTCGGCCCGGCCACGGTGTTGTTCAACCATGCCGGCACCATCGTGATAAAGCCGTTCCTGGAGACGACAGTGCAGGAATGGGACTGGCTGCATGCGGTCAATGTCCGCTCGATGTTCCTGATGACGCGCGCCGTGTTGCCGGGCATGATCGCTGCCGGTGGCGGTTCGATCGTCTGCACCTCGTCGATCTCGGCTGTGGCGGCCACACCCATGGAGGTGCTCTACGACACCACCAAGGGCGCCTGCCACATGTTCGCGCGCGCCATCGCAGTCGAATTCCGCGACCGCAACATACGCTGCAACGCCGTCTGTCCCGGCTTCATCCGCACGCCGCACGGCCTGCGCGAGGTCGCCGATCTCGGCAAGCTCGGCGTCGACGTGTCGGACGCCGCATTGGCCGCACAGCAGGGCCGCATCGGTGAGCCGGAGGAAGTGGCCAAGGCAGCGCTGTACCTCGCCAGCGATGAGTCCAGCTTCGTTAACGGGACGCATCTGTTTGTCGATAATGGTTTTACGGCGATGTGAGTATCCCAGGCTTGGCGCCCTTCCTCTCCCCCGTCGATCGGGGGAGAGGAAGGGCGCCAAGTCCTACTCGCCTTACCGCTCTTCTCGTCGAAACGGCTTCAGCAGCGCCGACGGCGCAACCGCGTTGCGTGACATCACGGCCATCGCGACGATGGTGAAAATGAAGGGCAGCATCAAGAACGCCTCATAGGGAATATGCCCGAGGCCGCTCGCCTGCATGCGCAATTGTAGCGCATCGACGAAGGCGAACAGCAGCGCCGCGCCCGCAGAGCGCCACGGGTCCCAGCGGCCGAACACGACCAGCGCGATCGCCACCCAGCCACGGCCCGACACGACACCAAAGGTGAAGGCGTTGAACTGTGCCATGGTGAGGAAGGCGCCCGCAAGCCCCATCAGCGCACCGCCGAGGATGACCGCCTGGAAGCGCGTGGCGATGACGCTGACCCCAGCGGAATCAGCGGCGCGCGGGTTCTCGCCGACCATCCGCACCGACAGCCCCCAAGGCGTGCGGTAGAGCACGAAAGCAGCGACCGGGATGGCAATGATTGCCAAGTAGACCAGCGCAAACTGGTTGAAAACCGCTGACCCCAGAACCGGAATATCCGACAGCAGCGGGATCGGCAGCGTCTGAAAACCCTTGATGCTGGGCGGCACCGATTGCTGGCCGAAGGTCAGACGGTAGAGGAAATAGGCAAGGCCCGACGAGAACAGGGTGACGCCGATGCCGCAGACATGCTGGCTGAGGCCGAGCGCCACCGTGAACAGCGCATGCAGCGCGCTCATCGCCATGCCGGTCAACACCGCGGCCAGCACCCCGAGCCACAGGCTGCCGCTGAGGCTGGCGGCGGTAAAGCCGGTCATCGCGCAGAGCAGCATGATGCCTTCGATACCGAGATTGAGCACGCCGGCCCGCTCGGAGAACATCTCGCCCAGCGTGGCAAATGCCAGCGGCGTGGCGATGCGGATAATGGCGGCGAGGAAGCCGACCTGAAAAATCTGTTCGAACACCGCGCTCATAAGGCGGCACCGACGCGGCGGATGCGATAGGCCGTGAACAGCAGCGCCACCAGCATGGCGAGCAGCGCCGTGCCCTGGATGACATCGCTGAGGAACGCCGGCACGCCGGTGGCGCGCGACATCGCTTCGGCGCCGGTCATCACGGCGGCCAGGAAGATCGCCGCCGGTACGACGCCGAGCGGATTGAGCCTGGCCAGCATGGCAACGACGATGCCGGAATAGCCATAGCCCGGCGAAATGTCGCTCATCACCTGGAAATGCACGCCGCCGACCTCGCCGACGCCGGCAAGCCCGGCCAGCGCGCCCGACAGCAGCGCCGTCGAGATCAGCACCCGCTCGACATGTATGCCGCCATAGCGGGCGGCTTCCGGGCTTTCGCCGGTGACCCTGATCCGGAAGCCGAGCGTGGTGCGCACGATCAGGAACCAGATCAACGGGGCCGCGATCAACGCGGCGATGACACCCAGATGCAGCCTTGTGCCTTCGAGCAGCACCGGGAAATTCGCCGAATCCTCGATCGGCGGCGAGATCGGATAGCCGCTGAACGAGTCCTTCCACGGCCCCTCGATCAGCGCCATCAGCGCATAGTAGATGACCGAGTTGAGCAGCAGCGAGCTGACGACGTCATCCACCTTGAATTTGACCCTGAGCGTCGCGGGCACCAGCGCTACCGCGGCACCGGCAGCAGCGCCCGCCAGCGCCATCGACAGGATCGCCAGCGCGCCCGGCATTGGGATGGCGCCGACGAAGCAGCTGGCCACGGCGCCGGCCAGCAATTGGCCCTCGGCGCCGATGTTCCAGAATTTGGCCCGGAAGGCGACGGCCACAGCCAGCCCGGTGAAGATCATCGGGGCGGCGCGCACCAGCGTTTCGGTGATGGCATAGCTGTCGCCGAACGAGGCCGACAGCATCACGCCATAGGCCTCAAGCACGCCGGCGCCTGCCAGCGCGATGAGGCCGCTGCACAGGACCAGCGCTGCGCCGATGGCCAGCAGCGGCAAAGCGAGATTGAACCAGGCGGGGGTGGAACTGCGGGCTTCGAGGCGGAACATCAGCTATGCCCCTCCGCCGCCCAGACGGTCGCGCCGCCCTTCATCCGCCTGCCGGCACCTTCTCCCCGAATAGACACGGGGAGAAGGGATCCGGGCCCTATGCAACTCCCCTCTTGCAGCTGTGGTGATTGGCGAAACCATGGGTGAGAGCCCCTCTCCCCGTCTCTATACGGGGAGAGGATGCCGGCAGGCAGGTGAGGGGCAGCGCTGACGCTTAAAGTCAGCCAAAAGCGGGCAGTATTATTTGAGGTTTCTGCGAGGAACCGAGTGAGAAAGTCCATCTAGGCTCTGCCCTCCGCCCCGGTCATCAGCAGCCCAAGCCGCGCGATGGTCGCATCGGCGCTGTCCAGCGTGCCGGCGATGCGGCCCTCATACATCACCGCGATGCGGTCGCAGAGCACCAGCAGCTCTTCGAGATCCTCGCCGATGACGATGATCCCGCAGCCCTTGGCACGCATGTCGAGGAATTTTTCGTGGATGAAGCGGGCGGCACCGATGTCGAGGCCGCGCGTCGGCTGCGAGACGATCAGCACCTTCGGGTCGAAAGCCAGTTCGCGCGCCAGCAGCGCCTTCTGCAGATTGCCGCCCGACAGCGCGCCGGCGCGGGTCATCGGCCCGGGGCACCTGATGTCATAGGCCTTGATCTGTTCTTCGGCGAAGGCGCGGATCGCATCTGGCTTGAGCAGGCCCCGGCTGCTGAAAGCCGCAGTACCAATGCGCGGCAACACCATGGAATCGGCGAGCGGCAGATTGGTGACCAGCCCGGTCGTCATACGGTCTTCCGGGATGCGGCCAAGGCCGAGCGCCTGCACCTCGCGCGGGGAGAACCGCGTCACAGGTTTGCCGGCTATCGTCATCACGCCGGCGTCGGGCGCGCGCGTGCCGGAAATCACCTCGGCCAGTGCCCGCTGGCCATTGCCGGAGACCCCGGCAATGCCGAGGATTTCGCCCGCGCGAACGGCAAGCGATACATCGCGCAGCGGCGTCCCCGAATGCCGTGAGGTGGAAATACCGTCGAGCGTCAGCACCGCCGCGCCTGGGGTCGAAGGTCCTCTTGCCGGCGGCACGATCTCATGGCCGCACATCAGCTGCGCCATTTCTGCCGATGTCGTGTTCGCCGGATCGTCGACACGGCCGGCGACGCGGCCGTGCCGCAACACGGTGCAGCGATGGGTGAGCGCCCGCACCTCGTTCAATTTATGCGAGATGAAGATGATGCCGAGCCCCTGCGCCGCCATCGAGCGCAGCGCCGAAAACAGCCCGTCGACCTCGCTCGGCGCCAACACCGCCGTCGGCTCGTCGAGGATCAACAGCCTGGCGCCGCGAAACAGCGCCTTGACGATTTCGAGCCGCTGCTGCTCGCCGACCGACAGCGCGGAGACAGGCAGGTTGGGGTCCAGCGTCAGCCCATACTGACGGCTGATGTCGGACAACCGGGCAAGTCCGCCGGCGCGGTCGATGCGGCCGGATTTGCCGGGAATGCCAATCAGAAGGTTTTCCAGGACCGTCAGCCTTGGCGCCAAATGAAAATGCTGGTGCACCATGCCGATGCCGGCGGCCAGCGCATCGGCCGAACTGGTGATCCGCACGGTCTTGCCCTGGATAAGAATTTCGCCGGCATCGGGCGCATAGGCGCCGAACAGCACATTCATCAGCGTCGTCTTGCCGGCGCCGTTTTCGCCCAGCAGGCCGAGGATCTCACCTGGGGCGACGCTTAGATCGACAGCCTCATTCGCCTTGACGGCGCCGAAGCTCTTGGTGATGCCGCGCATTTCGATGAGAGGGGCGGACAAGGATGCTCCTGCGGAGATACCCCTCCCCCTCGAGGGGAGGGTGCCGAGCGAAGCGAGGCGGGTGGGGTCACCTCAACTGCCTCAACCCATGACTTAGCAGGATGGAGCACTTCGCGGAGGACCCCACCCGGCCCTGCGGGCCACCCTCCCCTCAAGGGGGAGGGTACGCCGAGCTAATCCGAAACCGGCGTGTTCTCATCCACATCCACCCGGAAATTGCCTTCCAGGATCTCGGCCTTCTTCTTCTCGACCAGATCCTTCACATCCGCCGGCAGCGTCTTGTCGAATTTATGGTAGGGCGCCAGGAACGACCCGCCCTTGGCCATGCGCGAGAAATCGCCATAATCCTGCGCGGTGAAGACACCGGCCTTGACCAGCTTGATCGCCTGCTCGACCGTCGGATACATGTCCCAGACCGGCCCGGTTATGACCGTGTCGGGGCCGAGGCTCGACTGGTCGGACATGTTGGAGATGGCGAGGATCTTCTTGTCCACCGCCGCCTCGATGACGCCGAAGCGCTCGGCATAGATGACATCGACGCCGGCATCGATCTGGGCGACCGCCGCTTCCTTGGCCTTGGGCGGATCGAAGAACGAGCCAATGAAGGCGACCTTCTTCTTGATGTTGGGATTGACCTCCTTGGCGCCGGCAAAGAAGGCGTTGACCAGCCGGTTCACTTCCGGAATGCCCATGGCCGCCACCGCGCCGATCGTGCCCGACTTCGACATCTTGCCGGCGATCATGCCGGACAGATAGGCCGGCTCGTGGATCCAGTTGTCGAAGACGCCGAAATTGGGCTCGGCCGGGCCGGCGCCCGAGCCGAACAGCCATGCCGTCTTCGGGAACTGCTTTGCCGTGCGGCGCGATTCACGCTCGGCGGCGAAGGCGTCGCCCAGCACCAGCTGGTACCCGCCTTGCGCATATTCGCGCATGACGCGGCTGAAATCGGCGGTCTGCACCTTTTCCGACCATTTGTATTCGATGCCGAGTTCCTTCTCGGCCTTCTGCAGGGCGACGTGGATCTGGTTGTCCCACGGCTCCTCGATCGGCGTGGCGAAGATCGCCGCCACCTTCAGCTTCTTGTCCTTGGCGAGGGCTGCACCCGGCAGCATGGCTGCGGCCAGGCCAAGTGCGCCGAGTTCCAGCACGTCGCGCCGCGACAGGCCGGTCGATTGCGATTTGTTTTTCCGGTTTTCCATCTAGTGCCCCTCTGTTTGACAGCCGTGTCGAGCCGACTGTTCCGAAATCAGACGCGGAACTATGGAACGGGTGCGGACTTTTGTCCACATGGTCAAATTTGGCGGGACTGCTGCCGGGCTCACGCCTTTTAGCGCAGCGCTTTCTCGCCGCCGGCTACGGTGATGACGCCGACGATGATCAGCCCGGTCAGCAACAGCCGAACGCCGGCGCTGACGCCGAACGTGTTGAGCATGGTCAGAAGCAGCACCAGGAACAGCGCCGCGCCCCAGACACCGGGAACATTGGCCTTGCCACCGGCGACCGAGGTGCCGCCGATGACGACGACGGCGATCGAGGCCAGCAGGTACTCGTTGCCGATATCGACATTGGCGCCGCGGAAATAGCCGGCGAGCAGCGCCCCGTCCATGCCGCCGAGCGCGCCCGACAGCGTGTAAGTCAGGAAGCGGGTGCGGCCGACATTGACGCCGGCAAGCCACGCGGCGCGGATGTTCTGGCCGATCGCCAGCACCGAGCGGCCATAGATCATGCGCTGCAAGGCGATGGCCGCACCGATGCTGAACAATACGGTAAGGATCGCCAGCACTGGAATGCCCAGGATTTGCCAGTTCGCAAAATCGGCAAAGCCGGGCGGCGGCTTGATCTGCAGGCCACGCCCATAGCTGATGTCGATCGACTGGATGATGAAGCTGGCCGACAGAGTGGCGATGATCGGCGGGATCCTCAGCGCCCAGATCAGGAGATAGTTGACGGCACCGATGGCGGCGCCGCAGGCGAGCGCGGCGAGCAGCCCGACCACGATCATGGAATCGCTGCCGCCCATGACCTTCATGGCGACGGCACTGGCGAGCCCGATATTGGCCGGCAGCGACAGGTCGACATTGCCTGGCCCGAGCGTGATGACGAACATTTGGCCGACTCCGACGATGACGGTGAACACCGCCAGCGACAGTGCCGCCGTGACCATGCCACCGCCGCCATAGCCGCCGGTGAAAGCGATGGTCGCCAGCCAGACGAACATCGCGCCGATGAACGACCTTATCCAGGGTTTGGCGGCCAGCGATTTAACCAGCGTCATCGCTACCTCTCCCTGCGGCTGATCAGGACGCGGGCTGCCAGCACGATCATCAGGATGGCGCCGTTGGCGGCGACCTGCCAATCCGGCGGAATGTGCATGAAGGTGAGCAGAGGCGATGCCGCCAGCGCCAGTGTCAGCGCGCCGAGCACGGCGCCGATCGGCGACACCCGGCCGCCGACGAACTCGCCGCCGCCGAGAATGACGCCGGCGATCGCCAGCAGCGTGTAGCCATTGCCGATATTGGCGTCGGCCGAGGTGGTGATGCCGATCAGCGCCATGCCGGACAGAACGCCGAATAGGCCGGTCAGCGCAAACAGCACGATCTTGGTTCGAAGCAGCGACCAGCCAGCGCGCCTGAGCGCCGCCGGATTACCGCCGGATCCCCGCAGGATGACGCCATAGGAGGTGCGCATCAGCCCAAAATGCACCACCGCTGCGATCGCCAGCGCGGCGATGATAGGGAACGGAATGAAGGGCGGCTTGAAGGCCATCAGCGACAAGAGCCAGTCCGGCGCCTTGCCACCGGGCTTGGGCAGCACCAGAATGGCAAGCCCCTGCCAGACGAAGCTCATGCCCAGCGTCACCACGATCGACGGCAGATTGCGCAGATGGATCAGTGCGCCGAGCAGCGCATAAACGCCTATGGAGCCGAGCAGGATGATCACGCCGAGCAGCGGCGCGTCCTTCAGCCAGGTCGCGGTGACGCAGCCGACAAAGCCGACAAAGGTGCCGATCGACAGATCGAGCTCATTGCCGGCGATGACGAACATCTGGGCGATCGTCGCCAGCGCGATCGGAATAGCGAGGTTCAACATCAGGCTGAAGCCGAAATAGCTGATGGCGCGTGGGTTGAGCCAGGCGATGGCGATAACCACCAGCGCCAGCGACAGCGCCGGCAACAGGCTGCGCAGCAGGCGCGCGCGGGCCGCGCTGCTGCGCGGCGAGGACGTAGGGCCGGGAGCGACTGCCGTCATCTCAGGCCGCGTCGCCGAATGAGGACTGGATGATCTTTTCCTCGGTCAGCTCGTCGCGCGTGAGATTGGCGACGATGCGGCCGTTCTTGAAGACATGGATGTGGTCGCAATTGTCGAGCTCTTCGGTCTCGGTGGTGTACCAGAGGAAGGTCCGGCCCTTGGCCGCCTCCTCGCGCACGAGATCGTAGACCTCAAGCTTGGTGCCGATGTCCACGCCGCGCATCGGATCGTCCATCAGCACGATCTGCGCATCGGAACCCAGTGCGCGGGCAAACAGCGCCTTCTGCTGGTTGCCGCCGGACAGCGAGAAGATGTTGTTGGTCATGTCAGGCGTGCGGATGCCGATCTTCTGCTTCCAAAACTCAGCAAGCTCGGCCTCGCGCTGCGGCGAGATCAGCAACCCTTTGCGCAGCCGCGCCAGCGAGCGGATGCCGATGTTTTCGGCAATAGACCATTGCGGGAAAATGCCGTCCGATTGGCGGTCTCCGGCCACCAGCGCCACCGGGGCGGTCACCTCGATATCAAGCCTTCTACGCGTCGCGGCGGCAAAGATCGCCAGCAACAGGTCGGTCTGGCCATGGCCGGCAAGCCCGGCAAGCCCGATGATCTCGCCGGCGCGAGCGACAAGCTCCTTGCCGTCCTGCTGCCGCTCGGGCCGCGCCCGCACCCTGAGCGGGCCCGCCGCCGGCCTGGCGGCGATCTCCGCCGCGATCTTCTCGCGCGCTTCCGCGCCGCCCATGGTGGCCACCAGCCGGTCGCGGTCGAACGCTTTTGCAACGTCCGTGGCGACCACCTTGCCGTCGCGCATGACCACGATGCGGTCGGCATTCTGCAGCACCTCGCCCAGCACATGCGAGATCAGGATGCAGCTGCCCCCGGTGGCTACGAAACGGCGCACGAAGGCAAGCAGCTGGCCCGCAGTATGCGCGTCCAGCGAAGAGGTCGGCTCGTCGAGAATGACCAAGTCGAGCGGATCGCGCGTCACCGTGAAGGCGCGCGCCACCTCGACCATCTGCCGCCGGCCGATGGAGAGATCGCCGGCAATGTCGTCTGCCGAGATGCCGTGATCCGGAAAGATTTCGTCCAGCTTGGCGGCAATGAGAGCAGCCGCCTTGCGTCGCCAGCCGAAGCCGGTGAGCGCCGGATGGTTGATGCGCGTATTCTCCGCGATACTGAGGTTAGGGCAGAGCGACAGTTCCTGGAACACGCAGCGTATGCCGAGTTTCAGCGCGCGCGCCACCGAGTAGTCGGTTTCGGCATTGCCACGCACCGCGATCTCACCGCCATCGGGCTGCAGCGTACCGGCCACCATATGCATCAGCGTCGATTTGCCGGCTCCGTTGTGGCCGACCAGCCCGACGCATTCGCCTGATACAACATGGAAGTCGACGCCGTTAAGCGCCCGAACGGCGCCGAAATGTTTTTCGGCGCCGTTCAGCCTGATGATGTCCAAATGGGCGGCGCCGAAATGTTTTTCGGCGCCGCCCAGTCTGATGATGTCCGTATTGGCCTCAGGCATGCTCAACGATATCCGGTCGGTCATGCCGCTGGCAATGAATGCAATGCATCACTTGATATTGGCTTTGATCGCCGCGATTGCGTCTTCCTGGCTGTATTCGTGGGTGGCGACGCCGCCCTCCTTGATTTTCGGCAGCTCGGTCTCGAAATTGTCCTGGGTAAAGGCGAGATACGGCACCAAAAGGTCATGCGGAATGTCGGTGCGGCCGTCGAGCACCTGCTGCGCCACCCAGAAGGCCAGCGACGACACGCCGGGCGCGATCGAGGCCGACCAGGTCTGGTAGCCATCCTTGTCCTTCTGCTCCTTCCACCATTTCAGCTCGTCCTGGCGGTTGCCCATGATGATGGTCGGACGCGGCTTGCCTGCGGCGGCAAAGGCTTGTGCCGCGCCATAACCGTCACCGCCCTGGTCGACGATGCCGACGATGTCGGGCAACGAAGGCAGGATCGTCGCGACCGCCTTCTGCGCCGTCGTCTGGTCCCAGTCGCCGGTCACCGAACCGACGATCTTGAACTCGGGATGGGCGGCGACGCCTTCCAAGATACCGGCATGGATGGCATCGTCGATCGAGGTGCCGGCAAGGCCGCGGATTTCCAGCAAATTGCCGCCCTTGGGCTGGAACTTGGCCATCTGCTCGACTTCCTGCTTGCCCATGTCCTTGAAGTCGACGACGACGCGGTAGGCGCAAGGTTCGGTGACGGTCCCGTCGAAGGAGACGACGACGATGCCGGCATCGCAGGCCTGCTTGATGGCGCCGTTCAGCGCATCCGGCGATGCGGCATTGATGACGATGGCGTCATAACCCTGCAGGATCAGGTTCTGCACCTGGGCAGCCTGGGTCGGCACTTCCTTGTCGGCGGTGGTGAAGATGTCGGCGGCGCCGACGATCTTATCCTCCACCGCCTTCTTGGTGACGATGCCGTAGCTGTCGAGCATCGCCTGGCGCCACGAATTGCCGGCGTAATTGTTGGAGAAGGCGATCTTCTTGCCGCTGGTGTCGGCAAGCGCCGTGCCCGAGGCGAGCATCGCCGCCAGAGCGCTCAGGACGAGCAGTGTCTTCATGTCATAATCCTCCCATAGATTGTCGGCCCCGCCGACTGTTGCAGATGGTTTTGGCGTTGTCTGCCTGTTTTTTATCTATTGTCAGACAAATTCAGATACGCCCGCTTGTCAACTGCGATCGATCACGCTTGGACGATCAACTTCAGGTGCGGCGGTTGAAAAGCCTTCGCGTGCTGGTCTAGGGAAGGGTCCAGGAGACCATGCATGGCAGCGATGCCGCCGACCCTTCCCCCCAGTGCACCCAAAAGAATGGGCGCCCCCGGAATTCCGGCGCGCTGGACGTCAAGCGCCAAGAGCGGCGTAGGTGCCGCGCTTTCGCCGGCGAGCCGCGTCTGGTTCACGCTCAGCCATGGCATCGTCAACGAGGTCTATTATCCCGGCCTCGACAGCGCCTGCACGCGCGACATGGGACTGCTGGTCACCGGTCCCGGCGGCTGGTTCTCCGAGGAGAAGCGTGACGCCACGCATGCCATCGAGCCGTTCGAGGACGGCGTGCCCGCCTACCGGCTGATCAACGCGACGGCGCGTTACCAGATCGAAAAGCGCATCCTGGCGGATCCGGCGCGCCCGGCCTTGCTGCAGGAAACCAGCTTCACGGCACTCGAGGGCGTGGCCACGGACTACCGCGTCTACGCCCTGCTGGCGCCGCATCTGGTCAGTGCCGGCATGGGCAACACCGCCTGGACCGACGAGCACAAGGGGAGGCCGATGCTGTTCGCGTCCGGGCGCGGCACCTGCCTGGCGCTTGCATCCTCGCTGCCCTGGGGTGATTGCTCGGCCGGCTATGCAGGCTTTTCCGACGGCTGGCAGCAACTCAGCCGCGCCGGCCGGCTCGATCCGGCCTGCCAAAGGGCGGAGGACGGCAATGTCGCGCTGACCGGCGAGATCGGCTTTTCCTTACGCAACAGCAAAGCCTTGCTTGCGCTTGGGTTTGGGGCAACGCCGGATGAAGCGGCCGAAAACGCCGCCGCCAGCCTGAAACGCGGTTTTGAGCCGGCGGCAAAGGCCTATGTCGCGAAATGGCGGAAATGGCAGGCAGGCCTGACGGCGCTCGACCACCATGATGCATCCGGCCTCAACACCTACCGCGTCAGCACAGCGGTGCTGGCGACACACCTGTCGCTGGCGAGGCCCGGTGCGGCCGTCGCCAGCCTGTCGATCCCCTGGGGGTTCAGCAAGGGCGACGACGACCTTGGCGGCTATCATCTGGTCTGGCCGCGCGACCTTGTGGAAACCGCGGGCGGCTTCCTCGCCGCCGGCGATCCGGCGCAGGCGCTTGAGATCCTTGCCTATCTCCGTTCCATCCAGCAGCCGGACGGCCACTGGCCACAAAATGTGTGGCTCGACGGCTCGCTCTATTGGCCGGGCATCCAGATGGACGAATGCGCCTTCCCGCTGCTGCTTGCCGATGCGCTGCACCGCGCCGGCCACCTGCCGCGCGCCAAGCTCGCCGCCTTCATGCCGATGATCGAGAAGGCCGCGTCCTATGTCGTGCGCAATGGTCCCGTCACCGGGCAGGACCGCTGGGAAGAGGATGCCGGCTACAGCCCATTCACGCTCGCCGTCGAAATATCGGCACTGCTTGGCGCCGCCGATCTGTTCGACGTTGACGGCAAACCGGAACCGGCTAACTATTTGCGCGAGGTCGCGGATTGCTGGAACGACCAGATCGAGCGCTGGACCTATGTCAACGGCACACCGCAGTGCCACGAGGCTGGCGTCGACGGCTACTACATCCGCATCGCGCCGGCCGACGGTTCAGGCGCCGCATCGCCGAAGGACGGCTTCGTACCGATCAAGAACCGTCCGCCGGGCGATACCGACAAGCCGGCCGAAGCGATTGTCAGCCCGGACGCGCTGGCGCTGGTCCGCTTCGGCCTCAGGGCCGCGGACGATCCGCGCATCGTCGGCACGGTCAAGATCATAGACGCGCAACTGCGCTGCGACCTGCCGCAAGGGCCTCTCTGGTATCGCTACACCAGCGACGGTTATGGCGAACACGCCGACGGCGCGCCCTTCGACGGCAACGGCCAGGGCCGGCCCTGGCCGTTGCTGGCCGGCGAACGCGCCCACTACGAGCTGGCCGCCGGTAACAAGGACAAGGCGGCAAGCCTGCTCAGGACATTCGAGGCTTCGGCTGGCGTGGGCGGTCTGCTGCCGGAACAGGTCTGGGACCGCGCCGACATACCGGAGCGCGAATTGTGGCTGGGCAGGCCGTCGGGCAGCGCCATGCCGCTGGTCTGGGCGCATTCGGAACACATCAAGCTGTTGCGCTCGCTCCGCGACGGCGCCGTCTTCGACATGCCGCCGCAAGGCGTCAAGCGCTATGTCAGGGACAAGACCGGCTCGCCGCTGAGGATATGGCGCTTCAACAACAGGCTGCGCACCATGGAAGCCGGCAAGACGCTGCGGGTTGAACTGCTGCAGCCGGCACTGATCCGCTGGAGCGGCGACCAGTGGCAGACCAGCCATGAAATCAACACTTCCGTGAATGTCTTTTGCGTCCATCTGGCGGATCTGCCGGTGGCCGATATTCCGCGAGGTAATACGATCGTCTTCACTTTTTTCTGGCCCGACGGCGACCGTTGGGAGAATGTCGACTTCACCGTCGGCATTGAGAACTAACTCGCCAGCAATTTTCTTTCCTCAAGCGACTAGGACAAGACCATGCAGATCGGAATGATGGGACTAGGCAGGATGGGCGCCAACATGGTGCGCCGCCTGATGCGCGACGGCCATGAATGCGTCGTCTACGACATCAACCCGGCAAGCGTTGCCGGCCTGGTTGCCGATGGCGCCATCGGCGCCGCATCGATGGAGGAGTTCGTCGGCAAGCTTTCCAAGCCGCGCAGCGCCTGGCTGATGCTGCCAGCGGCGATCACCGGCAAGATCGCCGACCAGGTGGCGGCGCTGATGGAACCCGGCGACATCATCATCGACGGCGGCAATTCCTATTATCACGACGCGGTCGACCAGGCGGCCGAACTCGCGGCCAAGGGCCTGCACTATGTCGATGTCGGCACCAGCGGCGGCGTTTGGGGCTTGGAGCGCGGCTACTGCCTGATGATCGGCGGCCCCGATACGGCGGTCAAACACCTCGATCCGATCTTCGCCACGCTGGCGCCCGGCGCCGATGCCGGCGCCACGCCCGACAAGGCGGGCGGGACCGCACCCTTTGGCTACCTGCATTGCGGACCGAGCGGCGCCGGCCATTTCGTCAAGATGATCCACAACGGCATCGAATATGGTGTCATGGCCGCCTACGCCGAAGGCATGAACATCCTGAAATCGGCCAATGCCGGCAAAAGACAGCGCACTGCCGACGCCGAGACCAGCCCTTTGGAAAACCCGCAATACTATCAGTTCGACATCGACCTGCCGCAGGTGGCCGAGGTCTGGCGCCATGGCAGTGTGATCGGCTCCTGGCTGCTCGACCTCACCGCCGGCGCTCTGAAGAGCGACCCGGCATTGGCCCAGTTCGGCGGCCGCGTCTCCGATTCCGGTGAAGGCCGCTGGACGCTGAAGGCGGCGATCGACACCGGCGTGCCGGCGCCGGTTCTGTCCTCGGCTTTGTTCGACCGCTTCTCCTCGCAGGGCGAATCCGAATTCGCCGACAAGCTGCTGTCGGCCATGCGCTATGCCTTTGGCGGCCATGTCGAAAAGCCGAAGGCCGGCAAGTGAAGGCCGCAGGGGAGACGCGCAAGATGAGCCCGGAACGGTCCGACACGCTGGTGCTCTTCGGAGCAACCGGCGACCTTGCCCACAAGAAGATATTTCCGGCCCTCTACCAGATGGTAGCCAAGGGGACGCTGACCGAGCCGGTGATCGGCGTCGCCTTCGATGCATGGGACATCAACCAATTGCAGGCGCGGGCCCGCGACGGCATCGTCAACGATGTCGGCAAGATCGACGAAAAGATCTTCGCCAAATTCGCCAGTCTGCTGCGCTATGTCAGCGGCGACTACCGCGACGGCGCGACCTTCGAGAAGCTGAAGACGGCGCTCGGCTCGGCGCAGCGGCCGCTGCACTATATGGCGGTGCCGCCGACCATGTTCGAGACCGTCGTCCAGGGGCTGGAGCAATCCGGTACCGCGCATGGCGCGCGGCTGATGGTGGAAAAGCCGTTCGGCCACGATCTCCAATCGGCGCGCTGGCTGAACCGCGTGCTGCATCTGGTGTTCGAAGAGCAGTCGATCTTCCGCATCGACCACTATCTCGGCAAGGAGGCGATCCAGAACCTGCTCTATTTCCGCTTTGCCAATTCCTTTCTCGAGCCGATCTGGAACCGCAACTTCGTCGAAAGCGTACAGATCACCATGGCCGAGGACTTCGGCGTCGAAGGCCGTGGCAAATTCTATGACGATGTCGGCGCTATCCGCGATGTGATCGAGAACCATCTGCTCAACATCCTTTTGCTGCTCGCCATGGAACTGCCGGTCGGCCGCTCGGCCGACGATCTGATCGACGAGAAGGTGCAGGTGCTGCGCGCCATCCGCACGCTGACCAAGGACGACGTCGTGCGCGGCCAGTTCACCGGCTACCTCGCTGAACCCGGCGTGAAGCCGAACTCGCCGGTCGAAACCTTTGCTGCCGTGCGCTTCATGGTCGACACCTGGCGCTGGCAGGACGTGCCGTTCTTCATCCGCACCGGCAAGAACATGCCGGTGCATGTGACCGAAGTGATCGTGCGGCTGAAGCGGCCGCCGCTCGACGTCTTCGATCCGATCAAGCCCAGCGACGCAAATTACGTGCGCTTCCGCATCGACCCGCAGGTGGCGATCTCGATCGGCGCGCAACGCAAGGCGCCCGGCGACGACATGGTCGGCGAGCAGGTCGAGCTCACCGCGCTCGACGATTCGAAGGGCGACATGCCGCCCTATGAGCGGCTGATCGGCGATGCCATGAACGGCAATGGCCAATTGTTCACCCGCCAGGATGCCAGCGAGCTTGCCTGGCGCATTGTCGGCCCGGTGCTGGGCGACACCACGCCGCCGCATATGTATGAGCCGAAGACCTGGGGGCCTGCCGACGCCATGGCCAGCTTCGGGCCGCCCAACGGCTGGATCAATCCGACTTGAGCAATTCCAGGAAAGTGCGAGCGGTTTTTCCGTCCGGAATTGCGTAAAAACAAAGAGTTGGAGCATTCCCCCGTTTCCCTGAAACGGGGAACGCGCCAAGTGAGCGGAGGAAACGACATGGCCAAGGCAGCCAGGCCCGCGAAGGCCAAGGCGGAACCGATCGTGCTGACGATCGATGTCGGCGGCTCGCACGTAAAAATCCTCACCAGCGCAGGCGGCGAGATGCGCCGGGCCGATTCCGGACCGGATCTGACGCCGCAGCAGATGGTCGCCACGGTGAAGACGCTGGCCGAAGGGCTGCCCTATGACGTGATCTCGATGGGCTATCCCGGCCCGGTCAGGCACAACAGGCCTTCGCTCGATCCCGCCAATCTCGGCAAGGGCTGGGACGGCTACGATTTTGCCGCCGCCTTCGGCAAGCCGGTCAAGGTCGTCAACGACGCGCTGCTGCAGGCGATCGGCAGCTACGATGGCGGGCGCATGCTGTTCCTCGGCCTCGGCACCGGCCTGGGCGCGGCGATGATCCTCAACAATGTCGGCCAGCCGATGGAACTGGCGCATCTGCCGTACCGCAAGGGCGGCAGTTTCGAAGATTATGTCGGCGAGCGCGGCCTGGAGAAATACGGCAAGAAGAAATGGCGCAAATACGTTTTCGACGTCGTCGGGCGGCTGCGTGCGGCGCTGCAGCCGGATTATGTCGTGATCGGCGGCGGCAATGTCGACAGACTGGATGAATTGCCCGCCACATCCAGGCGCGGCGACAATACGCGCGCTTTCGAGGGCGGTTTTCGACTATGGCGCGACAGGGCGCTCATCGTCTGATAGTATTAAAATTCAGTATAGTTGTTCAAAATGACGTGTGGCGCGATACGAAGTCATTGCGTTACGCAGATTTGGCGATTAGATCGGTGGCACCGGATGGAATCATCTGGCGCAACCGCACATATGCGGCAAGACAAATGACTAGAGCGGATTTCCGGCTCCGCTGGGACCACTCTGGGAGTTTCCGCCACCCCCCTAGCGACGGAGAGATAAATTGGCCGACGACAGCAACGACTCTGACAAGGACATCGACCTGCTCGAGCTTACCGCCCATATCGTGTCCGCTTACGTCGAGAAGAACCGCTTGCCCGTTGCCGGCCTGAGCGATCTCATCGCCAGCGTTGCGGCGTCGATCGGCGGGCTCAGCCAGCCGCCGGCCCCAGTGGCGGCGCCGCAGATCCCGGCCGTCAATCCCAAGCGGTCGGTGACGCCGGACTACATCATCTGCCTCGAGGACGGCAAAAAATTCAAATCGCTGAAGCGCCATCTCGGCGTCCATTTCAACCTGACGCCGGAAGCCTATCGTACCAAATGGGGCCTGCCGGCCGACTATCCGATGGTCGCCCCCAACTACGCGGCGTCGCGCTCCGAGCTGGCCAAGTCGATCGGCCTCGGCCGCAAGGCTGCAGTGGCCGCGCCGGCGAAAGCCAAGGGTCGGAAGGCCAAAGTTCCGGCCTGAGTGGGATCAGCGCCTCGGCCCTGAGCCAATCGTTTGGACGACTGGAACAGAAGCCTGCCGGCGAATGAGCCTTGGCAGGCTTCGTGCTTTTGTGGCTTGGATACACCACAGAGATTGCTTTGGGGGAGCAGCGATGAACTACGCCAGAATGGTGATCGAGAAAGAGGCGCCGGAGGAATACGGCTACGATCGCATTCGGTTCAATCTCTCCGAAAGCTCGATCGCCGATCAGAAACTCTCCGACGTCGGCCTGTCGCTGCCGGATCTCACGCTGTTCTACGGCGAGCATCGCGGCGACAAGGAGTTGCGGGCGCTGATCGCGGCGCAAGACAAAGGCATCTCCGCTGACGATGTTCTGGTGACCGCCGGTGCGGCGGGCGCGCTCTTCATCATTTCGACCTCGCTTCTGTCGGAGCGCGACCATCTTGTCGTCGTCCGGCCGAACTACGCCACCAACATCGAGACCCCCAAGGCGATCGGCTGCGCCATCTCCTATGTCGATCTCGATTTCGACGCAGGCTTTGCCATCGATTTCGGCCGCGTCGCCGCCAGCATGCAACCGAACACCAAGCTGATCAGCGTCACCTGCCCGCACAACCCGACCGGCACGATGATGGGCCGGGCCGATCTCGACGCGCTGATTGCGCTGGCCGAAGCGAGCGGCTGCCATCTGCTGGTCGACGAGACCTATCGCGACCTCTCCTATGGACAGCGCCTGCCGGCGGCGGCTTCTCTCAGCCCCAAAGCGATCAGCGTCTCGTCGCTGTCGAAAGCCTTCGGCATTCCCGGCATCCGCATTGGCTGGCTGATCACCAGCGATGCCGAACTGCAGGAGCGCTTCCTCGCCGCCAAGGAGCAGATCGGCATTTGCGGCAGCGTCATCGACGAAGGCATTGCGCGCGGCATGCTGGGGCGCCGCGACGCTTTCTTGGGCGCGCTGCTGCCCGAGATGGCGAAACGCCGCGACATCGTGCAAGACTGGATCGACCGCGAGCCGCTGGTCGACTGGGTGCGGCCACAAGGCGGCGTCGTCGGATTTCCAAGGCTCAATGTCAGTCCAGACTTCGACCTCGACCGTTTCTACGTCAATCTCTTGGAAAACCACGGCACCTATGTCGGTCCCGGCCACTGGTTCGATATGCCCAAGCGCTTCTTCCGCGTCGGTTTCGGCTGGCCGAAAGAGGCGGAATTACAGGGCGGCCTCGACGCCATCACCGCCGCGCTGAGGCAGTAACGTCCGCGTGCAATCGGGCGAGCGGCTGGAAAACCACTTGATCCAGGCCCGATTTTCACGCATACGCGCCCCGAACTTTGATAAGTTTCATTGGCCGGAACAGCGCCCATTTCCGGGAAGTGCCCCGCCGGCCAATGCAAGCAACGGGGCCTGTATCCATGACATCCCATTCCCATACACCGCCTGACCGGCGTTACGCCGCCTTCCGCCATCGCTCCTTCCTGAGCTATTGGGCGGCGCGTTTCCTGACCACCTTCGCCACCATGATCGTGTCCGTCGCCGTCGGCTGGCAGATCTATGATCTGACGCGCGATCCCTTCGATCTCGGCATTGTCGGCATCGTCCAGTTCCTGCCGTCGCTGCTGCTGGTGCTGGTCACCGGCGTTGTCGCCGACCGTTTCGGCCGCCGCCTGATCATGGCGCTGGCGACGGTAGTCGAGGCAGGTTGTGCGCTTGTCCTGTTGTACTTCACGCTGCGCGGTCTCGTCAGCCCGCTGCCGATCTTCATCGTGCTGGCTATGTTCGGCCTGGCGCGCGCTTTTTATGGGCCGGCCTCGTCGTCGCTGTTCGCCAACCTTGTTCCGCCGGAAGATTTCGGCAATGCGATCGCCTGGAACTCGTCCGCCTGGCAAACGGCGACCATTGTCGGCCCGGTCGCCGGCGGCCTGCTCTATGGCGTCTCGGCCGAAGCCGCTTACGCCGTTGCCTCCGTGCTGATGCTGGTGGCCGGTCTGCTGATCTTCACCATTCCGAAACCGGCCCAGCAGAGCGCCACCGACAAGCCGACGATGGAGACGCTGTTTGCCGGCTTCCGATACATCTGGAGCGAGAAGATCGTCCTGGGCGCCATCTCGCTCGACCTCTTCGCCGTGCTTCTGTCCGGTGCCTCGGCGCTGCTGCCGGTCTATGCCCGCGATATTCTGGAACTCGGCCCGTGGGGCCTCGGCCTGCTGCGCTCGGCGCCCGGCATCGGCGCCATCTGTGTCGCGGTCTGGCTTGCCGGGCATCCGCTGCGCGACAATGCCGGCAAGATCATGCTCGGCTTCGTCGCCGGGTTCGGCGCCTTCACCGTGCTGTTCGGCGTCTCGACCATCACCTGGCTGTCGATCCTGGCCCTTGCCGGCCTCGGCGCCACCGACATGTTCAGCGTCTATATCCGGGAGACGCTGATCCAGCTGTGGACACCCGACGAGGTTCGCGGCCGCGTCAACGCCGTCAACCAGGTCTTCGTCGGCGCCTCCAACGAAGTCGGCGAGTTCCGCGCCGGCACCATGGCGGCGCTGATCGGCACCGTGCCGGCGGTGGTGATCGGCGGCGTCGGTGCGATTGCCGTCGCCGGACTGTGGGCGGTGCTGTTTCCGCAACTCCGAAGGGTGCGGCATCTCAACAGCCGCAACTGATCGAGTAAGCCGCTGGATCCGGTCCAAATCAGCTTGCGCCGATGACGGCTGAGATGGGTCGGAAGCGGACGGGCCGGTTCTGGGCGAACTAGCCAGATGGCGGGGCAGCCACAGGGTGGACATTTCAACACATATGGAAAATGATCATGTTGCCATGCACAATACTGCAGTGCTCTGGTCTCGACGAGAAACCTTAAATATAGAAGAGAACCACCCGACCTCCGGGTCCAGCTAGCGGGGACGCAAATGGACACTTCAGGGAATCGGCAATCGCATCGCGACGCAAGCGGGCGACCCAGCCGATCGGCCGGCTGGCTGGCCCGCTCCGCCGTCCCAGTGGCACTCCTGCTCGGCATGGCTTTCAGCAGCAACGCGTTTGCGCAGGACCAGCAGCTGCCCGTGGTGACGGCGGCCAAGCCGGTGGTGCGTGAAATCGTCGAAGACGACGAGTTCGTCGGGCGCTTCGAAGCCGTCGACGAGGTCGCCATCCGTTCGCGCGTCAGCGGCTATCTGGACAAGATCAGCTTCCAGGACGGCGCACTGGTCAACAAGGGCGACCTGCTCTTCACCATCGACCAGCGTCCGTACCAGGCGGCCTACGATGCCGCCAAGTCGCAAGTGGACGTCGCCAAGTCCCTGCTCGAATTCTCCAAGATGCAGCTGGATCGCGCCGATGCGCTCGCCAAGACCGGCAATATCTCGGCCGCGACGGTCGACGACCGCCGGCGGGAATACCTTTCGGCGCAGGCGCAGATGCAGGGCGCGACGGCGGCGCTGACGACGGCCAACCTGAACCTGGAGTTCACCGAGATCAAGGCGCCCTTGTCCGGCCGCATCGACCGCCGGCTGGTGTCGGTCGGCAACCTCGTGCAGCCGGATTCCACCTTGCTGACGACCATCGTCACGCGCGATCCGATCGACTTCTATTTCGACGTCGATGAGCGCCTGTATTTCAGCTACGCCCGCGACGCGAAGGAGCGCGGCGGCAGCATGCAGGAAGGCGCCGGCGGGCTCGAGGTGGTGGTTCGCGTCGCCGACCGCGCGGAGGCGGTATTCAAGGGCAAGCTCGATTTTGCCGAGAACCGGATCGACAACGCGACCGGCACCATGCGGGTGCGTGCAAGGTTTGCCAACGCCGACGGCGTTCTCCAGCCAGGCATGTTCGGGCGCATCAACGTGCCGGGGTCGCTGCCGCATAGCGGCGTCCTGGTGCCCGACGAGGCGGTCGGCGCCGATCAGGATCGCCGCATCGTGTACCTGGTGGATGAGGCTGGGATGGTGTCGGCGAAGCCCGTGCGCACCGGCCCGCTTCTCGACGGCTACCGGGTGATCCGCGCGGGCCTGACCGGCGACGAGACGATCATCGTCAACGGGCTGATGCACGCCAGGCCCGGCACCAAGGTGAAGGTCGAGATGGTGACGTTGCCGCCCAAGGTCGACACCGCCGGGTTGCAGCAATGAGGTTCGCCCATTTCTTCGTCGACCGTCCGATCTTCGCATCGGTGGTTTCGATCGTCCTCCTGATCCTCGGCGGGATTGCCTATACCCAGCTGCCGATCGCGCAATATCCCGAGATCGCGCCGCCGACCATCGTCGTTCGCGCCCAGTACCCGGGCGCCGACGCCGAGACAGTGGCAGCGACGGTGGCAACGCCGATCGAGCAGGAGATCAACGGCGTCGAGGGCATGCTTTACATGTCGTCCTATTCGTCGGGCGACGGAGCGATGGCGCTGACCATCACCTTCAAGCTGGGCACCGATCTCGACCAGGCGCAGGTGCTGGTGCAGAACCGCGTGTCGGTCGCCGAGCCGCGCCTGCCCGAAGAAGTCCGCCGCCTCGGCATCACCACCATCAAGAGCTCGCCCGACCTGATGATGGTCGTGCACATGCTGTCGCCCGACAATACCTACGACCAGCTCTACGTCTCGAACTACGCCCGCTCGCGGGTGCGCGACATACTGCTCAGGTTGGACGGCGTCGGCGACCTCATCATCTTTGGCGAACGCGAATATTCGCTGCGCATCTGGCTCGATCCGGAAAAACTGTCCGCCCTGGGGATGACCTCGGGCGATGTGGTGCAGGCGCTGCGCGACCAGAACGTCCAGGTGTCGGGCGGCTCCATCGGCGCGCCGCCGACCAATACCGGCACGGCGTTCCAGTACACGGTCACCACGCAAGGCCGCTTCAACGACGCACGGGACTTCCGATACGTGATCGTCAAATCGGCCGAAGACGGCCGCCTGATCCAGCTGCAGGACGTGGCGCGCATCGAGCTCGGCGCCAAGGATTACGTCACCAACTCCTATCTCAACGGCAAACCGGCGGTGGCGCTCGCCATCTTCCAGCGGCCAGGCACCAATGCGCTCGCCGCAGCCGCGGAGATCCAGGACAAGATGAAGGAGCTTTCCCAGGACTTCCCGAAGGGATTGAGCTACGACATCGTCTACAATCCGACCGAGTTCGTCGCCGAGTCGATCCAGGAGGTCTACAAGACGATCCTCGAGGCGATGGTTCTGGTCATCATCGTCATCATCGTCTTCCTGCAATCGTGGCGCATGGCGATCGTGCCGATCGTGGCGATCCCCGTGTCGCTGATCGGCACGCTGGCGGTGCTTTACGCCGCCGGCTTCTCCCTCAACATGCTGACGCTGTTCGGCCTCGTGCTGGCCATCGGCATCGTCGTCGACGATGCGATCGTCGTGGTCGAGAACGTCGAGCGCAATATCGCCAGCGGGCTGGCGCCCAATCCGGCGTCGCATCTGACCATGGACGAAGTCGGAACGGCGGTCATCGCGATCTCGCTGGTGCTGATAGCGGTGTTCGTGCCGACAGCCTTCATTCCCGGCATTTCCGGGCAGTTCTACCTGCAGTTTGCGATCACCATCGCGGTGTCGACGGCGATCTCGGCATTCAATTCGCTGACGCTCTCGCCGGCCTTGGCCGCGCTGCTGTTCAAGCCGCACCACACTGCTGCGGCGCCGCCGCGCTTTTTCCTGGCGCGGTTCGGACGGGCGCTCGCCGACGGCTTCAATCGCGGCTTCGACAAGGTCGCCCATTGGTATTCGAGCATCGTGCGCGTGTTGGTCGGCTCGCGGATAGCGATCGCCGCCACGCTGGCCGTTTTCGCGGCCCTCATCTACGCCACGGTCTATATGGTTCAGACGGTGCCGCGCGGTTTCATTCCGTCGCTCGACCAGGGCTATGCGATCGTCGTCGTCCAGTTGCCGGACGGCGCCTCGCTATCGCGGACCGATGCCGTCATCCAGCAGGCGTCGCAGATCATCCAGAAAACGCCGGGCGTCGACTACGCGGTCGCCTTCGCCGGCTTCTCCGGCGCCACCTTTACCAATGCCAGCAACGCGGGCGTGATCTTCGCCAGGTTCAAGCCGTTTGACGAGCGACTGGAAGCCGGCCAGTCCGCGACCCAGGTCATCGGCAATCTGTTCGGCAGCCTGCAAAGCATCAAGGAAGCCTTCATTATCGCACTGCCGCCGCCGCCGATCCGCGGCGTCGGCAATGCCGGCGGCTTCAAGCTGCAGATCCAGGAGCGCAACAGCGCCGACATGCGGCAGATCCTGGCGCTTGCCTATGAAATTGCCGGCAAGGCCAACAAGACGGCGGGGCTGACCGGCGTGTTCACCACCTTCTCCGCGTCCAGCCCGCAATTCTTCCTGGCGATCGATCGCGACAAGGCGCGCATCCTGAACGTGCCGATCCCCAACATCTTCGAGACGCTGTCTATCAATCTGGGCACCGCCTACGTCAACGACTTCAACGCTTTCGGGCGCGTCTACCAGGTGCGCGCGCAGGCCGACCAGGCGTTCCGCCTCGATCGCGCCGACATCTTGAAACTGAAGGTGCGCTCGGCGACCGGCGCGCTGGTTCCGCTGGGCACGTTGATCGAGATCCGCGACGTCACCGGCCCGGCGCTGGTCCAGCGCTACAACATGTACGTCTCGGTGCCGCTGCAGGGCAACGCCGCGCCCGGCGTTTCCACCGGCGATGCGCTTGCCAAGATGGAAGCGATCACGGCACAGACGTTGCCGGCCGGTACCTCCTACGAATGGACCGAACTCGCCTATCAGGAGCGCAACACCGGCAATGCCGCTGTCTATATCTTCGGACTTTCGGTGCTGTTCGTGTTCCTGGCGCTGGCGGCGCAATATGAAAGCTGGGTGCTGCCGTTCGCCATCGTGCTGGTGGTGCCGCTCGGCGTGCTCGCGGCGTTGCTCGGCGTGTCGTTCCGAGGGCTGGACAACAACATCCTCGTGCAGATCGGCCTCATCGTGCTGATCGGACTTGCCGCCAAGAACGCGATCCTCATCGTCGAGTTCGCGCGGCAGGCCCAGGAACGCGGCCTGTCGGCGGCCGAGGCTGCCGTCGAAGCCTGCCGGCTCAGGCTGCGGCCGATCCTGATGACCGCCTTCTCGTTCATCCTCGGCGTCGTGCCGCTGATGATCGCGACGGGCCCGGGCGCGGAAATGCGCCAGTCGCTTGGCACCGCGGTGTTCTCCGGCATGCTGGGCGTCACTTTCGTCGGCCTGTTCCTGACGCCGGTGTTCTACGTCACGCTCAGGTCACTGTTCTCACGGCGCAAGCCGCATGCCGAGGCCGAGTCTTCGGCACCGGCAGAGGTGCCGTCCGAGACGGCCGCCGAGTAGTGTTACACGGGCAGTTCGTGGCGCTGCCGACTATTTCGTTTTGGTGTTGAATTCACGGTTTGCAGCATAGTCGATAGTGAAGGTGCCCGCAGGAGCGCGAACGCCCTGCTTCACGTTGGATATGGTGACTGTCGAGGTAAGGCCCCTCTCGTCAGTCAGGGTCCATCTGCGTAGATCGAGCGATTCCCTGTCAAACACCATAGTGATATTCGAATTGCCGAAGGCCGACTTGTCGGCCAGCCTGATGATCACCTGGGCGCCATCGTCCCTGATACTTTTGAGGCGATTGCCGGAAAAGTTGACCTGATTGTCGAGGAGCAGCTTGAGCGGCGTCTTCGAGAGAGCATAAAGCCGCGATGTCTTGAGCTTCTTGTTATAGACCACCAAGGATTTTCCATCTGCAATTACGCTGACCCCTGATTGGCCTGCATAGTTGAACCGGATCTTGCCCGGCCGCTGGAGGAAAAATTTCCCTTTGGTCCTTTCCGCTCTTGGGCCCGACTGGACAAAGTCCCCGGACATGGACTTTACCGATGAGAAGTGATCGGCAATCGTCTTCGCTTCTACAGGTGCGGCCAAGGCCGCAGTCGAAAGTTCGGCGTTTATCGCGACAGCGCTGACAACGGCTAACCAGAAAGCCAGCAGTCTTTTGCTGTCATATGCCATTCAAGTTATCCTACCCCGAGCAGGCGCGTGATCGAAAGAGATCACGCGCCTTTGAGATCAGTAGCCGTCCGGGCACTGAGCAACGTAAACTCGACCGTTCCGACCGCGATATCTGCACTGGCCGGCTTCGCTGGCGTGCCCGATGACCGCCCCGGCCAGCGCTCCGACCGCACCGCCAACAACCGCCCCTTTTACCGGGTCGCCGGCCACTGCTGCGCCTACAGCTGCGCCACCCAAACCACCGACGGCAGCGCCTTGTTCAGTGCGGGAGCATGCCGCGAGCGGAATGAGTAGGCTTAAAATGAGCAGCGTCTTCTTCATTGGTTCTCTCCTGGGGCCGTTATTAGCCGAAGCTCAAATGCGCCACGGAGTTTTTCGATCCATCGGAGTGTTTGGGGCGCAATCCAAATCTGCGGGAACGGGCTAAGGTCACGGATCCATCGTACACGCCTCCCATAGGTAAGTCGTCTTTGGGCAAGCTCGGCCGTTCAGAGTAGTTGGATTTGCTCTATCCCTCAGTAGGCTTGCCGAAGATCAGGCTCAAAAATTCGCTCAGCCAGCGCTTGAGGTGCATATCCCAGATCAGCCGGCCGCCGAGATGGTCGCGGCCGGGCTGCGCGCCGGGCAATTCGAAACGGTGCGCGCCGCGCACCACCCAGCGCTGCATCATCAACCGGGTCAGTTCGCCATGGAACTGGATGCCCCAGGCATTGTCGCCATAGCGAAAAGCCTGGTTGGGGTAGGTTTCCGCCGTCGCCAGCAGCGTCGCATCCCTGGGCAGCGAAAAGCCTTCGCGGTGAAACTGGTAGACCATGTCGGGCCAGGGCAGCAGCTTCTTGCCGGCTTCGGTCGGCTTCAGCGGATACCAGCCGATCTCGACCAGCCCCTCGCCATGCCCCTCGACCTTGCCGCCGAGATGATTGGCCAGCATCTGCGCGCCAAGGCAGATGCCGAGGAAGGGCCGGTTCTCCTTTAGCGGAACATTGAGCCAGTTGGTCTCGCGGCGGACGAACTCATCTTCGTCATTGGCGCTCATCGGCCCGCCGAACACCACGGCGCCGGCGTGTCCCTCCAGCGTCTCCGGCAGGCTGTCGCCAAGAGGCGGCCGGCGGATGTCGAGGTCGAAACCTTCCTCGAGCAGGATGTGGCCAACCCGGCCGGGGCTCGAAGTCTCCTGATGCAGCACGATCAGGATTTTTGGTTTCGAGCTCGGTCTGGGCGGCATGGAAAGGCGGAATCCTATTCGTCGCTCGACGTTCCGCTGGCGCCGGGCGCGGCGGCCGCCGCCTTGCGGCGCGCCTCGACGCGATCCTGGCGCTCGACGCCGATCAGTTCGGCAACGCGCCAGACGGTGTTGTCCTCCAGTTCATGCAGTTCGCCGTCGGCATAGACGATTTCCCACATCAGGCCGATGAAAGCCTTGCGCGCCTCGGCGTCGAGATGGCGCTTCAAGACGCTGGTGAAGGCATAGAGGTCGATCGCCTCATTGTCGGCGCGCTCGCCGGCGGCAGCCAGTGCATCGAGCTCGTCGCCGCTGATCGAATAGCTCTGCGCCAGCACCTGCTTGAACCGCTCCCACTCGACATCCTGGCGTACGCCGTCGGCATTCATCACATGATAGAGCAAAGCCGACGCCGCAACGCGCGGATCGTCCGCATTCGCGCGAGCCCCAGCCCCGGAGGGCAGGTCTTTCAGAAAGGCCAGGACGCGTTCGAACATGGTGCTCACTTCACTTTATTGGAGCATGATCTTTTCCAAAAACCGGTATCCACTTTTTGGGATCATGCTTCAGGGATCAAAACAGGCGGAAGCGGCGCGGTGACTTCTCCGCTTCGTCATCGGGGTCGACGCCGGGGTCGTCGGGCAGCCGCGCCAGTTCCTCGGCAGGTTCGACGGGTTCGGCGTCGGGTGGTATTGCGGCGAAAGCGGCGGAAGTGACCGGCGTGACCTGGTCGTCGCCCACAGCAGGCTTCGGCTCGATCGGCGCCTCGCTGCTCGTCCTGGCGATGGCCGGATGATCGATCACTTCGGCTTCCTTTGCCGGCTTGGCGGGTGCCGCAAGCACCGGCACATCGGCTTCGTCTTCATGGCTGTCGATGAGCTGGCCCAGCCGCTCCATCGGCGCGCGCCAGGCGAAAGCGTCGAGCTTGCCGCTGACCGGCGATACCGGCGCCCAGCGTTCGGAGACGACGCCGTCGGCGACCCAGGCCGGATCGCGCGGCGCGCGGACCGCCTTGGACAGCAATTGCCTGATCTTGCCCTGGTCGCCGGTCTCTGCCTCCTCGATATCGGCCAGCAGCAGGTAAGCGCCTTCCCGGCGATCCATGCGGATCGCCGCTTCCGCCTCGCGGCGGGCGGTGGAAAAATCCTGCGCATCGAGCGCGGCGCGCGCCACCGTCATCGACGATTCGGCATTGTTGCGCTTCAGCTCCTGCAGCTTCTTCGCCCGGTTGAGACGATCGACCACGGCATCTCCCGGCCTTGCGTGGGTGTAGAGCTCGGCGATCTCGGGATGCGGCTCCGCCTTCCAGGCTGCCTCAAGGATCTTCGAGCCTTTGCGCACATCGTTCTGTTTGAACAGAAGATTGGCGGCTGCAACCGCGGCCGGCGCGAAATCGGGCGCGAGCTTGTTTGCCTCGAGTGCCGCTGCCTTGGCTGCATTGGGGTCGCTGTCGGTCAGCGCCTGCGCCTTGGCGGTCAACAGCACGGCGCGGCGGCGATTGGCGGCGTCGCGTTCGATCTGCCTGGTCGACTTCTGCGCCTCCACCAGCTTCAGCGCGCCGTCCCAGTCGCCGCGCCCGGTCAGATCTTCCAGCGTCGATTCGGCGGCCCAAGCCAGTTGCGGCGCGACGGAAGCGGCGCGGCCGGCATAGTGACGCGCCGCGTTGCGGTCGCCGAGCCGTTCGGCTTCGAGATAGAGCCCGCGCAGGCCAAGCAGCCGCATTTCGGGGTCGTCGAGCATGGCCTCGAATTTTTCGCGCGCGCCCTCATGGTCGCCTTCGAGCAGCGAGGCTTGCGCTTCGAGCAGCTGGATCAGCGGCTCCTGGTCGGAGCGGATCAGTTTGGCGGCTTCCTTGGACTTCTTGCGGGCCAGCGCGCCGTCGCCGGCGCCGGCTGCGATCATGCCGGTCGACAGCGCCTGGTAGCCGCGGTCGCGGCGGCGGACGCGGAAATAGCGCGAGATCGTGTATGGGCTGTTCCACAGCGACTTGATCAGCCACCAGACGATCATCACCGCTGCGACGACGGCAACGATCGCCACCGCCGCCACCATCAGGCTGACCTGGTATTGGTAACCGTTGAAGGTAACGACCATCTCGCCGGGACGATCGGCCAGCCAGGCAAAGCCCAGACCGAGGGCGAAGACGGCGGCGAGAAAGATGAGAATGCGGATCATCGTGTCGTCCTCATGCCTTCATCGCTCCTGCAATCAGCGCGTCGACCTGCGTCTCGACGTCGATGCGCGCCTTCAGTTTGCCGGCAAAGTCGGCGCCAGCAGCCTTGACCGCATCCGGCAGCGTTGCGTATTCGCTGAGCGCCTTGGCGTAGTCGCCCTGATTGACCGCCACTTCGATGCGCGCCACGGTTTCCGGCGCGCCGGCGCCTTCGACGGCGCCGATCGGCCGGACCTTGACCAGCGATTCGGCGCTCGACAAAAGGTTCTGGAAGAAGCCGGCATTTTCATCGACCGGCGTCGCCGCCGCGACCATCGCATTGGCCGCGGCGTCGGCCTCGCCGGCGATCTCGGTGCGGGTCGGGACGCCCTTTTCAGCGTAGGGGCGCAGCGCTGCAATCTGCGGTGCATCGGGCGAGATCGCCGCAAAGGTCTCCAACTCGGCGGCGAACGGCGCGCCGCGGTCAAGCGCCGCCTTCAAGGCCGAAGCGGCGATGGCCATCGCGATCTTTGGCTGCGAGGCCTGCGCATCGACCTTGCCGGCGAGCTGCGTCACCGACTGCTCCAGCGCGGCGATCTTGCCTTCCTGCGTCTTGGCTGCCTCACCGGCCGATTTCACCAGTGCGTCGAGGCCCGCCAGTCTTTCATTGAGCGGCGCGAGATCGACGGGCGCTGCACCACCGGCCTGGCCAAGGGCGGCAACCGCCGTCTCGATCTGCTTGACCTTGTCGCCAAGCGCGGCAAGCCCGGCATTGTCGCCGGCGCCGTCCTTTTCGACCGCCGATTTCAGCGATGCGACATCGGCCTTGACCTGATCCAGCGCCGAAGACAGCCCGTCGACCTTGGCCGTTGCGGCGCCATTGCCGCTGGCTTCCCTGAGGTCGGCGATTTCGCGCTTCAGCGAAGCGATCTCGCCATTGACGCCGTCGAGCGAGACCGTGCCCGCCCCTGAGCCCGGAGCGCCAAGCACGCCGGCAAACTGCAGCCCCCCGGCGGCAGCCAGCGCGATGACACCGCCGATGATGCCGGCGGCAATGCCGTTCGTGCGCTTCGGTTGCGCGGCCATGGGCTGGTTCCCGGCTGTCCTTGGGGTTTCCTTGGGTGCACCCGGCTTGGGCGAGGCATCCTCGAAACTGAAGTCGGAGGTTCTGGCGCGCGGTGGCGCATCCGAAGCGGTGGGGTAAGGCTGCTCCGCCTGGGTGGACGCCTTGGCATCGGCGCTTTCGGGAGCGGCCTGCGCCGCGGCGTCGGAGTGCTCCCACGGCTCGAGATCGGCTTGATCGGCATGAACGGGCTCGTCAGGCGTCTCCGGCTGCGCATTGGCCATGGCAGCCGCATCCTCAGCCGCAACCGACCCTGCCGGGGCCTCGACGTCGTCCGAGTTGGCGACATCCGTCTTGGCGGCATCCGCATCGGCAATGCGCGAGACAGCGCCGGGTTCGAGTTCGATGGTCACCGGCTCGCGGCGGCTTTTCGAATGTCGCATCTTCGGCGTCTTGACCATGCCTGGGCTCCGCAATCCTGCTTCGTCTGGGCGCCCGACGGCGCGTGATGGTTTGAAAAATGGTCTAGCACATCATCATCAGGTGAAAAGGGGCGGCGTGATGACACGGGGCTCAGTCGCCGCGGTGCAACAGCTCAAGCAGCGCCTCCTCCTGCGGTTCCCGCGCAATGCGTATTTTTTTGCCGGCGGCATTGTCAAACGCCGCTGCCACGCGCTCGGAGAGCGCAAAAGCCTGCATGTTTTCAAGGAGATCGCGCAGTTCCGCCCGGCTGGCCAAGGCCTGCAACGCTGCCGCCGCCTTGGCTGAATAGAGCAGCACCGCGTCGACCGCCTGATCGGACAGGCGTGTACGGATTTCAGCATCGGAATAATCGAGCGAAATCGTGTCGTAGGTTTCGACGGTGCGGACCTCGACGCCGGCCTTTCGCAGCCGCGCCTCGAATGCCGGAAACCGCACGCGCCCTGTGAGATAGACGACCGCCTTGCCGGAAAGGCCGGCAGCAATCGCCTCGGCCAGCCGCTCGGCGTCGCCCGCCCCTTCGCTGACCGACAAGAACCCTGTCGAACGTGCCGCTTCAGCCGTCCTGCGTCCGACGGCATGGCAAGGCAAGGCGGCGAGCGCACGAATGAGTTCTTTCGGCGCATGCCGCACCGCATTTGCGCTGGTCACAGCGACGGCCACGGCATTGTCGCTCGCAGCATCGGCGCCAACCCGCAGTGTCACCGTTTCGGTCAGCGGCAGAAGGAGCGGCTCAAATCCCAATTCCTGCAGCCGCCGCATGGTTCGCGACGCCCCAGGTTGCGGCCGCGTCACCAGGACACGCATATCAGACCCAGCCGTCGAAGAAGGTTTCGCCCGCTTTGACCCGCACCATCCTGGCCGCGTCCGTGCCGATGTCAGCGGCATCCAGCGCCAAGCCTTCGGCCTTGACCTCATGCGATTGCGTGCCATCGGGCGAAATGATCAGCCCGGCGAAAACCAGCCTGCCGCCCGATATCGTCGCATAGCCGGCGATCGGCGTGCGGCAGGAGCCATCGAGCGCCGCCAGGAAGGCGCGCTCACAGGCCAGCGCCTGGCCTGTCGACACATCATGGATGGCCACCAGCATCTTTTCGACCTCGCTGTCGCCGATGCGGGTTTCGATGCCGATTGCGCCTTGTCCCGGCGCCGGCGGAAAAGCATCGAGCGGCATCAGATCGGTGACGACATGGCCGAGCCCGAGCCGCTTCAGCCCGGCATAAGCGAGGATCGTGCCTTCGGCGACGCCTTCCTCCAGCTTGCGCAGCCTGGTCTGCACATTGCCGCGGAACATGACCACGTCTAGGTCCGGCCGCATGCGCCGGATCAGCGCCTGACGCCTGAGCGAAGACGACCCGACCTTGGCGCCTTGCGGCAAATCAACAATGCGCTCCACCGCCTTGCCGATGAAGGCGTCCCGCGCATCCTCGCGCGGCAGGAAGGCGGACAGCTCCAGCCCGACCGGCAGCACTGTCGGCATGTCCTTGGAGGAATGCACGGCGATATCGATCGTGCCGGCCAGCAGCGCCTCTTCGATTTCCTTGGTGAACAGCCCCTTGCCGCCGGCTTCCGACAGCGGCCGGTCCTGGATGCGGTCGCCGCTGGTCGAAATGACGACGACCTCGAAGGCTTCCGCCGGCATGCCATGCGCTTCCATCAGCCGCGCCTGCGTCTCATGCGCCTGGGCGAGCGCCAGCGGGCTGCCGCGTGTTCCGATTTTCAAAGTTTGCATGGCGCGCGGTCCGTGATAACCCCCGGCTGGCTTTGCGTTTCCGGCGCTCTCCCTAACGAGGCCCGCCTCTACTAACTAGGAAAGTCCGGCGACACAATCTCTGGAGACAGCGACGAATTGATCCGCGTTCTGGGCATTGAGACGAGTTGCGACGAGACCGCCGCCAGCGTGGTGACGCTGGACGGCGATTCCGTGCCGGTGATTGCGTCCAACATCGTGCTCAGCCAGATCGAGGAGCACGCCGCCTTCGGCGGCGTCGTGCCGGAGATCGCCGCGCGTGCCCATGTCGAGGCGCTGGACGGCATTGTCGAGGCCGCTCTTGCGGATTCGGGCGTAGCCCTGGCCGACATCGACGCCATTGCCGCCACTGCGGGCCCCGGCCTGGTCGGCGGGCTGATCGTCGGCCTGATGACGGCCAAGGCGATTGCAGCGGCCGCCGGCAAGCCGCTGATCGCCATCAACCATCTCGAAGGCCACGCACTGACCGCAAGGCTGACCGACGGGCTCGACTTTCCCTATTTGCTGCTGCTGGTTTCCGGCGGCCACACCCAGATCGTCGCCGTGCGCGGCGTCGGCGACTACCAGCGCTGGGCGACGACCATCGACGACGCGCTCGGCGAAGCTTTCGACAAGACGGCCAAAATGCTCGGCCTGCCCTATCCCGGCGGCCCGAACGTCGAAAAGGCGGCAATGTCGGGCGATGCGGCGCGCTTTGCCCTTCCGCGGCCGATGAAGGGCTCGGCGCAGCCCGATTTCTCCTTCTCCGGCCTCAAGACTGCGGTGCGCCAGGCGGCGACCGCCATCCAGCCGCTGACTGAGCAGGATGTCGCCGACATCTGCGCCTCGTTCCAGGCGGCAGTAGCCGATGCGCTGGGCGACCGCGTGGCCCGCGCGCTTGCCCGCTTCCGCGACGAATTTCCGGACAAGGCCAAGCCGGCGCTGGTCGTTGCCGGTGGCGTCGCCGCCAACAGAGCGATCAAGGCGACGCTGCAGAAGCAGTGCGCCGAGGCCGGCTTCGCCTTTGTCGCGCCGCCGCTCAAACTGTGCACCGACAATGCGGCGATGATCGCCTGGGCCGGGATCGAGCGGTTGCGGGCAGGCCTGTCGCAAGAGAACGGCTTCGATTTCGTGCCGCGTTCGCGCTGGCCGCTGGACAGCATTTCGGCGCCGATGGTCGGCTCCGGCCGGCGCGGAGCGAAAGCATGAGCGCCAGCAAGACAAGCGGCAGGGACAGAACCGGCTGGCGCGTCGCCGTGCTTGGCGGCGGCGCCTGGGGCACGGCGCTGGCGCTGGCGATGCTGCGCTCCGGTCACGATGTGCGGCTCTACGCCCGCGACGAAGAGACGGTTTCCGCGATCCGCCGCGGCGAGAACCCGCGTTATCTCCCCGGCATCGCCATTGAAACAGGCATTGCGGCGACCAGCGATATCGGCACTGCCCTGACCGATGCCGATTGCGCGCTGGCCGTGGCACCGGCACAGGCGCTGCGCGCCATGCTGACGACGGCAAAGCCCCATATGCCGAAAGGCATCCCGCTGGTTCTCTGCGCCAAAGGCATTGAGCGCGACACCGGCGCGCTGCTGTCGGCGATCGTTGATGAGATTCTGCCCGAAACTCCGGTTTCGGCCCTGTCCGGTCCCAGCTTTGCCGCCGACGTCGCCAGGGGTCTGCCGACCGCTGTCGTGGTTGCTGCACGCGACGACGCCTTGGCGGCCGAGCTTGCCGCGCGCTTTTCGGCGCAGAATCTGCGCTGCTATTCCAGCGACGATTTGATCGGCGTCGAGATCGGCGGTGCTTTGAAGAATGTGTTCGCCATTGCCGCTGGCGCCGTCACCGGCGCTGGGCTCGGCGCCAGCGCGCAGGCCGCCATGGTGACACGCGGCTTCGTCGAACTGCGCCGCATCGGCGCGTCCTTCGGCGCCAAGCCGGAGACGCTGATGGGGCTTTCCGGCCTCGGCGACCTTTTGCTCACCTGCTCTTCGGCCCAGTCGCGCAATTTCGCCTATGGGCTGGCGCTGGGGCAAGGTAAGCCCTTGTCCGGACTGCCGCTCGCCGAAGGCGTGCCGACGGCGGCGATCGCCGCCCGCATCGCCACCGAGCGCCACATCGACGCGCCGATCATCGCTGCGGTGTCGGCGATACTGGACGGCACGATCACCATTCGGCAGGCTGTCACGGCATTGATGACCCGGCCGCTGAAGACCGAAACCGGTATTTAATTGTAAACTCCCGTGAACAGCTCGGTATTGTCCCCGCCAGGCACGATGCGGTTTTCATAGTGACCTTCCGGCAGCAGCAGTGCCTCGGCTGGACCGTTGCGCAGGACAACGTCGCTGGTACCTGCCTCCAAGGATAGGGGCGAAGAATGCGAGGTGCCGTTTATCTCGACCTCGCCGTCTGCAAGCTCCCCGCTGGTCGTGTACAGGCTGTATCGTCCGGCGACAGGCACCTTGAAAACGACCGGACGACCGGAATAGAGGCGACGACCAGCCATTCTGATGTTGGGAGCGATCTGGACGTAGCTGTCGCGGATGAGAGGCGCGATCACGGTATCGATCAAATCCATGCGATATGACCAGAGGACCATCTTGGGCGGGGAATCCGAGAGAACTTTGTAGGCTTCCGATTGCCTGCCTTCCTGCAATGTTTTCAAGACATAATGCTGGTCGAGCCAGAGTGTGGAGGGCTCCTGTCGATTGGGCAGCATGGCGATGCCGTCGAAATACTTCTCATCCGGTGCGAGCAAAGATTCCGCGCGCGAGACCAGTTCAAGCTGGGCCTGATTGTTGAGGCGTAGGTAAACGACATTGCTCGCGTAGCTCATTGCGATGGCTGTGATCAGCACCGCGAGGACAGGAACCCGGTAGCGCGCGTGGGTTGCGGTGCTGTCGAGAAGCTCCAACGACCAGAGCGCAACGAACGGCAACGCCATGATGAAGACATAAGGCCAGGGCTGGTCGTGCGTGAATACCAGCACCGTGATGACGAGTGAAAAGATCAGCGCAATTCGCCTTCGACCATCGAGTTTCATGATCCGCATCAGTGACAGGGCCATACCGGAGAAACAGATCCCGTAAAGAAGGGCGTTCCGCGCCAGTGTCTGTAACACGAACTGCCTCAGTCCCCCGTAGTCACCGCCTCCACGCGTCGCAATCTCGACCGGGCCAAGTAAAAGGTTTTTGGCCGCGAGAACAGGGGCGCCTCCACCGAAGATCAAGCAATAGACCATTATCGGAACGGCCCATCCAAGCACGAGCCACCCTCCGCGAACCGCCCCTGTTGCGTAGCGTCTCATCAAGGCTGCGTCAGCAACAAGGCCGATGCCGAGCGCAACGTTGAAGTAGACCGATTTCTGAGTGATGACGAAGGCAAGGCCACTTAGCATGCCGGCGGCAACAAGCTGCCTTGCCCTCAACCCAGGTGCGCGCAGGACAACCAGCAACGCCGCCACGGCGAAGAACACTGCCGGCGGTTCGGCGATGGTACGAAAGATGCGCTCCATGAAATTCGAAAAGCACAGGAGAACGAGGACGATCGTCAAAGCGCGCACGCGATCCTCGCCCAGAGCGCGAGCGCATGGGTAGATCAAAGAGATCGTCCCGCAGGCCAGCAACGCAGTCTGCATGCGGCCAGCAAGCAGAATCGACGTGGCATTCCAGCCGATCAGATGAGCAATCTCATAAAAAGCCGCATAGCCGACCGCCTTGGGATGCCAGATCGTATCGAACAGGCCGTTGGAGAAATATTTCGCCCATCCGAGTTGGACGAATTCATCCATGACGAAGCGGATGTTCCAAGCCAGAACGAACAGCAAGATGATCTTGAGTGCGATCAGGATATGCAGAAAAGTTGTTGTTGGGCGCTGCCCGAGAGCGAACAGCTTGTTTGGTCCCGGCTCCTGCGTATTCAAGACAACCCCCGCGATCGTGCCCAGGCAGACCAACGCCAGGCGTGCTGTCTCGCTGGGCGCAACGCCCTTCATCCTCAGACAACAACTTCGAGGCCGGCAGCTCCGCTTGGCGAAGCATGGTTCCACCGCGGTTAATTTTCCGACACTGTGCGGAACTGAAGCCGTCGCGCTTCGGATTCTTGCAGCGCTCCGCTCCAGCCTGTCTATACGCAGCGGACTTTAGCCGCTGTTAGCCTTTTGCTTGTTAAGAAGGTTATGTTCAAACACGGCAGCCAGCCTTCTGCGACAATGCGGAGGCTTGAAAGGACATCGCGTGCTACAACCCAAGATGGCATCGGGCCTCGTCTGCCCAGTCTGCTATTCCAGGCTTGGCACAAGCCCGGTTGCCCTGACCTGCGAATCTTGCCCTGGCCCCTATCCCGTGCACAAAGGCATTCCGTTCTTTGTCGAGTCGCCGGTGAGGGAGGGCTTCGACGCGAGCTTCCATGAAGAGGCGTATGCCGGTACCAGTACGCGCGCCCGTCTCTACAATTCGCTCAAGCAGGTCATCACCAGCGAATATTCACCGCACGACACGCTGAATTCGTTTCTTGCCTCGATACCTCAGGACTCAATGATCGTTGAGTTCGGCTCCGGCGCACGGCGCGTCCGCCCCGATGTTCTCAACATTGACCTGTTCCCCACCCCGAACGTCGATCTGGTCGCGAATATCGAGCACACGCCGCTTGCGAGCGATTCCGTCGACGTCGTCATTCTGGACAGCGTGATCGAGCATGTTCCCAATCCGGTAGCGGTCGTCGATGAAGTGTTCCGTGTCCTGAAGCCGGGTGGGAAGCTGCTCTGCATCAACCCTTTCCTGTTCCCCTATCACGGCTATCCCGCCCACTACTGCAACTTCACAAAGGACGGGATCGAGCAGCTTCTCCAGCGGTTCGCAAGGGTAGAGGTCCAGACGCATCAAGGGCCGACAAGCGCGATCGTCAACATCCTTTCGGAATATATCGGCGTCGTTGTCGGTCGAGAGAACCGAACCCGCTACATGATAGCGAAAGCCGCAATCCTGACGCTGACATTCCCGTTGAAGTTTATCGATAAATTTCTGGTCGATCGCCCGGAGAGTCACCGGATCGCCAGCATGCTCAGCACCATCGCGACCAAATAGCGTGTCGTTGATCCGCGCTTACCGCCTCGTGACACGCCGGGATCCACCCATCTGCTACCAGCTGAGCAGTTCACAATAATTCGGCCGGTCCGGTGATGCCGATGCTCTCTTTGCCGTCGGGAAATGCCGCTTTGCCATGGCCGCGAAGTCCGAACGCGAAAACAAGACGACATGCTTGTCTCCGGTAATGTGCCGGTCCGCAAGAAGCGACAAGGTGGCGCGTATTCCACCAGGCTCGATGTCCTTGAGGATGATCTTCCGGCAGGCCCAGCGTTCGCAACTGTTGGCCAGCGATTTGAAGAACGCCTCGCGCCGATCCACCGGTACATGATGAATGACGTCGGAAATCGTGACGACATCGTAGGACCCTTGCACGCTGGAAAGGTCCGTCGCGGGCAGAAGTTCGACCTTCGCCCGATTTGCGTTGCTTAGAAACGCACCGATCGAAGGGGCGAGATCGCACATCGTAACCGTCAGGTCGGGGCGCCGATCGAGCAGCCGGTCGACAAGCGCTCCATCACCGCCGCCGATATCCAAAACCTTCGCGCCGTTCGGCAATTCGCGATCGAGAAAATCCGCGATTACATTGAGATTGACGAAAACACGACGGTAGACGTCTCCGACCGGCTTGAAATGGCGGCCAAGAGCCCTGCGTATGATCTGACCTGGCGGTAACATTCTTATTCCTCGTTTCCCGCAAATTGCTGTGTGGCTGGGCGAGACGATGCCGTCGGCGCGGTGGCGGGCCGCAGATTGAACCGTGACAAGATCGCCAGGTGCGCAACGACAACGTTCCAGATGAGCAATGCGACGGTGGCGATCGGAGACGCAATCGCAACACCAAGGCCAAGCCAGGAACAGAGAAGCACCATCATGGCTACCGAGATCGGGTAGGCCGCAGCCACGCCTGCCGCAAAACGCGCAAATGCCTTGAAGCGCAGCGGTTTGCCGAAGGTGAACCAGCTGTGCAGAGCGTAGCCGGTCGGCGTCACCGCCAGGAATGAAATCATGATGCCCAGCAGGTAACGCCCGCCCAGCTGATCGACCGTAATCATGATGGCGTTGTGCGCAATTGCGCATAGCGCTCCCACCACAATGTACCGCCATCCCCGTTCCAGAAGCGGTCTTTCGCTCTGGTCCACTCGGCTGCCGGCGATCCTGACAGAGCTGGACATTGCCTCAGAAAGCTCCTGTTAGTTTCGCGCGAAGCCGGCACATGACACGCTCACGCAGCCGCGAATCGCGCAAATAGCGCCTCAATCCCGTCGGCCCGAGCGACAGCATGATACGAAAGGCTCGATGCAAGGCCTTCAAGTCGCCGGCTGACGCAGCCGCCAGCGACACATTAACGCTGATCGATGCCCGAGCAGTAGATTCGATCCGGCGTCGGCTGCGCGCCGAAAGCCGGTCCAAATGGCGCTCCAGGACAGTCTGCATTTGCGAACGGAATTCGTTCGCGTCGCGCGATCCGGTTACGGTCAGCGAATCGCCATGAACCCGGAAGGCCGTGGTTATCTCCTGATGATAAATGACGGGTCCGGCAACGGCGAGCTTCGCCCACATATCCCAATCAGCCGTATACCAGAGCCTCTCATCCATGCCCCCGCAGGCCAGCCACGCATTCCGACGAAATAACGGAGCAGGCACGGACACGAAATTCTGTACGAGAAGCCGTTCCAGCAAGAAGTCGGATTCGAGCACCTTGTCGCTCGGCAAGGGACAGTTCCAGCATCCCATTCGTCGGCCGTGGCGGTCCACGATCGCAGTCGGGGCCAAGTGAAGCACTGCTTCGGGCAGGTCCTCGAGCCAGCGTCGCGTGGCCTCGATGCGCCCGGGCAACCAAAGGTCGTCTTGGTGGAGTATGCAGACATAGTCGGCGGCGGCCAGCTCAACGCCCAGATTGGTCTTCGACTGCCAGGGCGCTAGATCCTTTCGCCGCAGCAGCCGGAAGGCCGGCCGGTGGAGAAATCGCTCGACAATGGCGGAAGTAGCGTTTGTCGGGCTGCTGTCGATAATGATTATCTCCAGGCCATCGCTCGGCTCTGCAGCAAGCGAGTCAAGTGTCGCTCCAATCCATGCCGCCCCGTCATGGACCGGCATGACAACCGACAGAAAAGGCTTTGCGGCCGCGCGGCTTGCCGCTTGAATTTCCGCTCGCAAGGCTGCTGGAGGGCTAGAGCTCACGTCTGCTACTCAACGTATCAAGCAGCAATTTGAGCACGAAGCCGGACAGCACCATCGACATGCCGGCCACGCAGATGGTGGTGACTACAAAGGTCAGGTGCACCGATTGCTCCATGGGGCCGCCAACAAGAATCCAATGTAGCGCGAGTGACACATCGGCCGCGAAGCCGGTTGCCGCGAGTACGCCACCGGAAAAAACCAGCCATTCCAAAGGCCGGCCGCGCGTCAGCCATGGCACAATTCGACCGCTGTAGACCGGGTGGTAGATGGCGATTGCCACCTTTGCCAGCATACCGAACAGGATCGCTGAAAGGCCAATCAACGTCGCCATGGCCGAAAGCGCGACGAAGTGAATTCCAAAGTACCATCCGCCGATGCGAACAGGCCCAGCCGCGAGAACGGCAAGGCCGGCAATGCCAGCGATCAACAAGGTCAGCCCAGGCACGAGATACATGGTATCGGGCGCATGGGCTATGATCAGCCGCAGATGTCGCCAACCGTCCCGGAAGGAACGCAGATGCGGCGCGCGGTTGCGCTTGTCGGGGTAGAGCTTGATCGGCACTTCACGAATGGCGAGCCCTGCGCGATGCGCATTGATGATCATTTCCGAAGCGAATTCCATCCCTGGCGAGCGCGCGCCGATTTTTAGAAATGCCTCGCGCGTGAAACCGCGCATGCCGCAATGGAAGTCGCGGACCGGAGAGTTGTGCAAACAGCGAGCGATGGTGGAAAGGACAGGATTGCCGAGGTAGCGATGCAACGATGGCATGGCGCCCGGCTGGATCCCGCCGGCGAACCGGTCGCCCATCACAAGTTCCGCACCCTGTTCCAACGCATCGACGAAATCGCCGAGCTGGCTCCAATCGTAGGAATCATCGGCATCCGCCATGATGAGATATTTGCCTTCGGCCGCTTCGACCGCGGCACTGATTGCCGCGCCATAGCCCTTTACCGGCTGATGAACGACCCGCGCTCCCAGCTTTTGCGCAATCTCCACCGACTTGTCCGCGGATCCATTGTCGCCAACGACGACTTCCCCCTTGATGCCGCGCATCGAGAAGGCATTGAAGGCTTTGCGAATGCAAATGCCGAGCGTCAGTTCCTCGTTCAGGCAAGGAATGATTGCAGAGACGAGAACACGCTCGGTCCCCATGCCGGCCGTGAAAGCAAGCGCGACGTCGTCGATCCGAACCGTCGTGTTGCGCGCGATGCTCTCCATTGCGACCTCTATTCAGGCGTTCTGAGCAGACCAGCCCATTTCACAATTGACTTGCTGGAGTGTTGCGTATCGAAAATTGATTATTTTTGAATTTACGAAATACACGGTAGTGTATTTATAGGCGGCGGCAAGCAAAGCTGGTGCGCTGTTGTGTTGCGCGACGCAGCCTGTCGCCTTCGTCCACTCTTTCGGCGAAGCGGGTTGCGTTTGTGATTTTCATCAACCCAGGACTGTCAACTATTTCAACGCCTTGGCTTGAGCCATAGCGGAGATTCAATGCGTCGAGAGATCGTCATTTGGCATTGACCCGAAGCCAGCATAAAAGCAAAACCGCGATTTCGGCAGTTCAAGCGAGCTGTTGTCGCAATCCCAAAACGGAGTTTTAAAAATGCTGTTTGCGTTGATTTGCAAGGACAAGCGGGGCAGCCTGCAGGTGCGGGTCGATACGCGGCCGGTCCACGTCGCCTTTCTCGAAGGCCTGAACGCCGACAACAAACTGGCCTTTGCCGGCCCGTTCCTCGACGCCGAAGGCAAGCCCAACGGCAGCCTCGTCGTCGTCGAAGCGCCCGATCTCGCCGGTGCGCAGGCGCTGTCGGCTGCCGACCCCTATGCCAAGGCCGGGCTGTTCGAAAGTGTCGAAATCCGCCAGTGGAACTGGACCTTCAACAAGCCGGCGGCTAGTTAGTTCCGGCGGCGCCTAGAGCGATCCCAGGAAAAGTGTGTAACGGTTTTCCGTCCGGAATTGCGCAAAAAATAGTAGTTGGAGCAAAGACATGAACTACTGGCTGTTCAAATCCGAACCTTCGGTCTTCTCCTTCGAGGCGCTGAAGGCCAAGGGCAAGGCCGGCACGCAGTGGGACGGCGTGCGCAACTATGCAGCGCGCAACAACATGAAGGCGATGCAGATCGGCGATCTCGGCTTCTTCTATCACTCCAATGAAGGGCTGAACGTCGTCGGCATTGCCGAAGTCTGCGGGCTTGCCCATCCCGACAGCACCACCGACGATCCGCGCTGGGAATGCGTCGACATCCGCGCCTTCAAGGACGTGCCGAACCCGCCGACGCTGGAGCAGGTCAAGGCCAATCCGAAGCTTGCCGAGATGGCGCTGGTGCGGCTTGGACGGCTTTCCGTACAGCCGGTGACGCCGGCCGAATGGAAGGAAGTCTGCCGCATGGGCGGCCTGACGCCGGCTCCGTGACGGTCCTTACGCCGAACAGCGCGAAAAAGTTCATTCTCGACAACACGGCGCTTATGTCGCCGCCGCATGTGCCGGAGATTGTCCTCAATCTTGCCGACGAAGCGCATGACCTCTGGCAGCGCACGGAGAACGAGCTGATTGAAATCGGCCTGCCGCCGCCGTTTTGGGCCTTTGCCTGGGCCGGCGGTCAGGGCCTTGCCCGTTACGTGCTGGACAATCCGTCGGATGTGCGGGGCAAACGCGTGCTCGACTTCGCCTCCGGCTCCGGCCTTGTCGCCATCGCCGCCGCCAAGGCGGGTGCGGCGCACGTGATCGCCGCCGACATCACCCGTTCTGCGAAACGGCGATCCGCCTCAACGCAGAGGCCAATGGCGTTGCCATCGACTTTTGCGGCACGGACTGCATCGGCACCGACGCCGGCTGGGACGTGGTGCTGGCCGGCGACGTCTTCTACGACAAATCCTTCGCCGACACGCTGATGCCGTGGTTTTCGACACTGAAGGCGCGCGGCGCTGACATCCTCGTCGGCGATCCGGGCCGCTCCTACATGCCGAAGGCGGGACTGGAGCCGCTCGCCGTCTACGAAGTGGCGGTGACGCGCGCGCTGGAGGACGCCCTGGTCAAGCGCACCACGGTGTGGCGCTTCGCTTGACGGCAATGCCGAACAGGCGTTCCATCGCGCATTTTGAAGAATACGCATGTTGTTATCCCAGAACCGTCAGGCTTTGGGCGGCATGCTTGAGGGGAGGACTTTATGGATTTTTCAGTGGTGAACTGGCTGGCGGTGGTTGTCGCGGCCGTCGCGGCGTGGCTGTTTGGCGCCGTCTGGTACACGGCCCTCAGCAAGCCTTGGATGAGGGCGGCCAGGATCGATCCGTCAACGTCAAAGAAATCGATATTGCCCTTCATCATCTCCTTCATCGCCGAGCTGATCATGGCGCTGGTCTTAGCCTTGGTCGTCGGCGCGATGACCGGCGGCGAGCCGGTCCTTGTCGCAGGGCTGGTCTTCGGCTTCGTCCTCTGGCTGGGTTTCGTCGCCACGACGCTGACGGCCAACCATCGCTATGAGAATTTCGGCTGGGACCTGACCCTCATCGACGGCGGCCACTGGCTCGGCGTGCTGTTGATCATCGGCGCGGTGATCGGCTGGTTCGGGACGCCGGTCGCCGGCTGAGGCCTGCAGAAGTCGTCAGGTCTGCGTCCTGGCGACTTCGTCGAGGATCCATTCACGGAAAGCGATGATGCGCGGATCGTTGGCAGTGCTCTCGGGATAGACCAGGAAGTAGCCGAACTCCGGCCCCACGCGCAGACCGAGTTCAAAGGGCTGCACCAGCCTTCCCTGGGAAAGGTCGTTTGCCACCATGGCGAACTCGGCGAGCGCCACGGCATTGCCGTCGAGCGCCGCCTGCACGGCATCGGTAGAGGTTCCAAACACGATAGTCCGGCTGTCGTCGAAATCGTTGATGCCGGCCGCGGCCATCCACATGCGCCAGTTCGGCCATGTCACGCCTTGGCGCGACCATTCGATATGGGCAAGCGTGTGGTTGAAGAGGTCGCGCGGTTCGCGCAGCGGCGGGCCGGAGGTCAGCAGGCTCGGGCTGCACACCGGAATGAGGATGTTGTCGAACAGGCGATGGGCGCGAAGCCCCGGATACTTGCCGACCCCGAACCGGATGCCGACATCGACGTCGTCGAGTTCGAAATCGCGCACTTCGTAGCCGATGTCGAACCTCAGTTCGATACTGGGCTGAAGTTTGCGAAAATCGTCGACGCGCCGCATCAGCCATTTTGACGCGAACTGCGCGTCGAGCGTCACCTTCAGCAATGCCGTGCCGCGCGTCAGCTTGCGCGCCCGCGACACCGCCCGGTTGAGCAGGTCGAGCGCATCGATCGAGGCCTCGAACACCACCGTACCTGCCTCGGTCAACTGGATGGTACGACTGGTTCGCGTGAACAGCACCAGCCCGAGCTGATCCTCGATTTCCTTGATCTGGTGGCTGACCGCCGCCGGCGTCAGCCCGAGCTCGTCGGCAGCGCGGGTGAAATTGAGGTGGCGGGCGGCGGCTTCCAGAGTCCTCAGCGCGCGCGTTCCGGGCAACAGACGGGACATCACCGTATCCTCAAATAAAACTTGACGATCCGAAAAGAACTACTCGTTTCTCTCATGGATTTCAATGCGGCATGATGCATCCATCGAAACACCATCAAGCCGGATTTGATATCTGGCGGAACACGGAGCGCATCATGTCCATCTTCGTTTTGAACTCGCCAGCAGCTCGCTCGAACTGGTTGCATGCCCTAACGGACTGGCTTCGCCAGGCGAAAGTCGCCATCAACCTGCCGCGCCAGGACGTGGAGGATCTGTCGGATCGCCAGTTGCGCGACGTCGGCGCGCAGCGCAAGGACGTGACGCGGGCCGTGGACCGGGAACTCGGCAGGCTTGGATTGCTGGACACTGGGTGGCAGAAGCCGAGAAGGCGTTAGGCAATGGAGAGTAGTGAGTAGTGAAGGAAACGGCGCCGACACCAGCCTACTCCCTACTCCCTACTCCCTACTCCCTACTCCCTACTCCCTACTCCCTACTCCCTACTCCCTACTCCCTACTCCCTACTCC